>DASQGB010000124.1:0-4772 GCA_035632815.1 Burkholderiales bacterium
GCCCTGGATCTCGTGCGCCTTGATGATGGCGGTCAAGACGTCTCTCATCACGATGGAATTGTTTCCACTGCGGGAAAGCCAATCTGCAACCGCCAGAATCCCGCCCAGGTTGTCGGAGGGATGCCCCCATTCGGCGGCGAGCCAGGTGTCGTTGAAGTCGAGCCAGCGGATCATCGCCCCGATGTTGAACGCCGCCTGCACCGGATCGAGTTGAAAACGAGTGCCCGGCACCTTCGCGCCGTTCGGCACGACGGTGCCAGGGACGATGGGCCCGAGTAGCTTGGTGCACGCGGGATACTCGAGCGCCTCGAGCCCGCAGCCGAGCGTGTCCATCAGGCAGTAGCGCGCGGTGTCGTGGGCCTCTTTGCTCGTCACCTGGTAGCCGGTGACGTAGTCGGCGATCTGGGTGAGGACCGCGTCGGGCTTCGGCCGGACGTTCGAGATGGGCGCGGACATCAGGGCTTCGTATCCGAGTTGTCGTCGACGTCGAAGCTGTGCTCGGCGCCGCCGGCCGGCTCCGACGTATGTTCGTTGCCGGCGCGCGGCGCATGGCGCATCGAGGGCGCGGGCGAGCGCTGGTCGGGCCGCTTGTCCCACCAGATGGCCCGGCCCTTCCTCTGCGACTCGATTTCCTCCGGGTGCTCGGCGAGGTACTGCTTGATGAACTTCGTGATATCGGATTCGTACATCAGCGGCTTTCGATGGGGGTCCACTGCATGTTCTCGGGCCCGGTGTAGTTCGCCGCGGGGCGGATGATCTTGCCGTCGGCGCGCTGCTCCATGACATGCGCCGACCAGCCGCTGGTGCGCGAGATCACGAACACCGGCGTGAACATGGCGGTCGGCACACCCAGGCGGTGGTACGACACGGCGCTGTACCAGTCCAGGTTGGCGAACATCTTCTTCTCGCGCCACATCACCCGCTCGAGGCGCTCGGCAATGCCGAACAGCTTCGTGTTCTTCGCCTGCTCCGAAAGCCGGCTGGCGACGCCCTTGATGACCACGTTGCGCGGGTCGCCGGTCGTGTACACCGGGTGGCCGAAGCCGATCACGATCTCCTTCGCCTGCACGCGGCGTACGATATCGGCTTCAGCTTCATCGGCATTCTTGTATCTTGATAAAACTTCAAACGCGAACTCGTTCGCCCCGCCGTGCTTCGGCCCGCGCAGCGCGCCGATGCCGCCGCAGATCGCGCTGTACATGTCCGACCCGGTGCCCGCCACCACGCGGCAGGCAAAGGTGCTGGCGTTGAACTCGTGCTCGGCGTACAGGATGAGCGACGTATGCATTGCCCGCACCGCCGCCTCGCTTGGCTTCTTGTTATGCAAAAGCCTAAGAAAGTGGCCGCCGATGGAGTCGTCGTCGGTCTCGGTGTCGATGCGCTTGCGATGGTGGCTGTAGTGATACCAATAGAGCAGCATCGAGCCGAGCGAGGCCATCAGCCGGTCGGCGATTTTCTGCGCGCCGGCCTTGTTGTGGTCTTCCTTTTCAGGCTCCAGCGTGCCCAGCACCGAGACCCCGGTGCGCATCACGTCCATCGGATGCGCCTTCTTCGGCACCTGCTCCAGCGCTGCTTTGAGTGCTTTTGGCAGGCCCCGGAGTTTTTTCAATCTGTTTTTGTAAGCCTTCAGCTCCTGGCGATTCGGAAGCTTCTCGTACACGAGCAGGTAGGCGACCTCTTCGAACTCGGCCTGCTCGGCGAAATCGAGGATGTCGTAGCCGCGGTAATGCAGGTCGTTGCCGCTGCGCCCCACCGTGCACAGCGCCGTGTTGCCTGCCGGCACGCCCGACAGCGCGACGGATTTTTTCGGCTTAGCTTTTGCTTCGGGTAAAGAGCTCATCGAGCTTCTTCTCGTAGGCGTGGTAGCCGATGATGTCGTACAGCTCCTCTCTGGTCTGCATGTCGGGAACGAGGCTTTTTTGAGTACCAGACTTCCTGACGGTTTCGTAGACCTTCAGCGCCGCCTTGTTCATGGCACGGAAAGCGGTGAGGGGATACAGCGCCATGGCGACGTTGGCGGAGCGCAGCTCGTCGGTCGTGTAGAGCGGCGTGGCTCCGAACTCGGTGATGTTGGCGAGGATCGGGACCTTCACCGCGTCGGCGAGCTTGCGGTACATCGCAAGCTCGGTGACGGCTTCCGCGAAGATCATGTCCGCCCCGGCATCCACGTATTCGAGTGCTCTTGACAATGCGGAATCGAAACCCTCGTTGGCGAGCGCGTCGGTGCGCGCCATGACCACGAACGAGGGGTCGGTGCGTGCGTCGACCGCGGCCTTGATGCGGTCGGCCATCTCCTCCTTCGAGACCAGCTCCTTGCCCGGCCGGTGGCCGCAGCGCTTGGCGCCCACCTGGTCCTCGATGTGCATGGCGGCGGCGCCGGCCTTGATGAGCGAGCGCGTGGTGCGCGCGACGTTGAAGGCGCTGGCGCCGAAGCCGGTATCGACGTCGACCAGCAGCGGCAGGTCGCAGACGTCGGTGATGCGGCGGATGTCGGTGAGCACGTCCTCGAGATTGGAGATGCCGAGGTCGGGCATCCCGAGCGAGCCTGCGGCGACGCCGCCGCCGGAGAGGTAGATCGCCTTGTAGCCCGCGCGCCGCGCCATCAGCGCATGGTTGGCGCAGATGGTGCCGACGATCTGCAGCGGCTTTTCCTGCTTCAGAGCTTCTCGAAAGCGCGAGCCGGCCGTCATTGGGCGAGCAGATGCTTGATTCCGTCGCGTTCCTCGTGCAGCTCCTTCAGCGTGGCGTCCATGCGCTTCCTGCTGAATTCCGAGACCTCGAGGCCCTTGACGATCTCGTAGCTGCCGGCGCGGGTGGTCACCGGGTAGCCGTAGATCACGCCTTCTGGAATGCCGTAGCTGCCGTCCGAGGCAATGCCCATCGTCACCCAGTCGCCGTCGCGCGTGCCGGAAAGCCAGTCGCGCACATGGTGGATCGCGGCGTTGGCCGCGCTCGCCGCCGAGGACAGGCCGCGCGCGTCGATGATCGCGGCGCCGCGCTTCTGCACCGTGGGAATGAAGACGCTCTCCAGCCAGCTTTGATCGTTGATCATCGGCCAGACTTTCCTGCCGTCGGCCTCGGCCTGGAAGATGTCGGGGTACTGCGTCGCCGAGTGGTTGCCCCACACCGTGATTTTCCGGATGGAAGAAACCGGCTTGGAAAGCTTGTGAGCGACCTGGCTCGCAGCCCGGTTATGGTCGAGGCGCATCATGCCGGCGAACTGCGCCGGCTTCAGGCCGGGCGCGTTCTTCATCGCGATCAGGCAGTTGGTATTCGCCGGGTTGCCGACCACCAGCACTCTTACGTTGCGGTCGGCGACCCGGTCGAGCGCCTTGCCCTGCGGCGCGAAGATCTTGCCGTTGGCTTCGAGGAGATCCTTGCGCTCCATTCCCGGCCCGCGCGGCCGCGCGCCGACGAGCAGGGCGACCTGCACGTCCTTGAATGCCACCATCGGATCCGACGCCGCCACCATGCCCTGCAGCAGCGGGAAGGCGCAGTCGTCGAGCTCCATCATCACGCCCTTCAGCGCCTTCTGCGCCTTCTCGTCCGGGATCTCGAGCATCTGCAGGATCACCGGCTGATCGGCTCCGAGCATCTCGCCGGCTGCGATGCGAAACAGCAGCGAATAGCCGATCTGGCCGGCAGCGCCGGTGACAGCGACGCGTACTGGGGATTTCGCCATCTAAAGGCTCCGCAATGAGGGAAGACTCTCGATTTCATTATAATTGGCATTGCCCGGACATAGGTGTCGGGCGAATTCCATGTCCGCGGCCGCAAAAAAACCACGACCGAAGTATCTAAGCCTGACCGCACTGCTGTTCGAGATCCGCCAGCCGATTCCGGCCTGGGTTTCGATCCTTCACCGCATCTCCGGCGCGCTGCTGTTCTTTCCCTTTGCCGCCTGGCTGCTGTTCATGCTCGACCGCAGCCTCGCCTCGGAGGGGGGCTTCGACGCGATCAAGGGCCATTACCTGCAGCTGCCGCTGGTCAAGCTCGGCATGCTCGCGTTCATCTGGGCCTACGCGCATCATTTCTGCGCCGGGATCCGCTTCCTGCTGCTCGACCTCAACAAGGGCATCGAGCTGCGCCAGGCGCGAATGTCGAGCGTCGCGGTGCTGCTGGCGAGCCTCGCCATCACGGCCATCTTCGGCTCGCGGCTATGGTGAACCGGATCGTCGTCGGCGCCCATTACGGCCTGGTCGGCTGGCTCGCCCAGCGCATCACCGGCGCGATCATGGCGGTCTACACCGTCATCCTGATCGTGGTGTTCGTGCGCGGCCAGCCGATCACCTACGGCGTGTGGGTGGAGCTGTTCGACCACGCGTGGATGCGCATCGGCACGCTGCTTTTCGCCGCCAGCCTTGGCTGGCACGCCTGGGTGGGCGTGCGCGACATCATCATGGACTACGTCAGGGCCGACGGCCTGCGCCTCGCGCTGCAGGTGCTGGTGCTGTTGCTGATCGCCGTGTACCTCGGGTGGACCATCGAGATTCTGTGGCGATGATGCCTATCAGGAGGTTTGACGCCATCGTGGTGGGCGCCGGCGGCTCCGGCATGCGCGCGGCGCTCGAGCTGGCGCGCGCCAATCTGAAGGTTGCGGTGCTGTCCAAGGTGTTCCCGACCCGCTCGCACACCGTCGCGGCGCAGGGCGGCATTGCCGCGCCGCTCGCCAACTCCACCGAGGACAACTGGCACTGGCACATGTACGACACCGTCAAGGGGTCGGACTACCTCGGCGACCAGGACGCGATCGAGTACATGTGCCGGCGCGC
>DASQGB010000125.1:0-4700 GCA_035632815.1 Burkholderiales bacterium
CGATTCCTTCGCGCTGGATCCTGCCGGTGCTTGCCTGCCGCCCGCTCGCCGAGGGCGGCGCGCTGCGGCCCCGGCCGATCGACTACTGGCCCGATGACGTGCTCGAGCTTGCCGAGGCGCTGCTATGGATTCGAAGCTAGAGGACCAGCCAGGCGACCAGCGACAGCGTGACCACCAGTCCTACGGCCGCCGCGCCGTCCCACCTGCGCCGCGCCACGGGTCTGTAGAAATCCTCCAGGCGGGTGTCCGGCCCCATGAAACGCCGGTACGCAGCCGGGCCGTTCCGGTACGGGCAGGCGATGAAGCGTTCCTCGACCACCTCGTTTTCGCTCGTACTCATGGCAACCTCCCAGTAGCCCCCAGGGAAAGATACGTGGACTCCTGGACCGGCGGATGTAGCAGCTTCCCGCTTCTCTTGTAGCATGATCGCTACGTCGTGATACAACGACTTCCATGAGTGCCGAGACCCTGCTGGCGATCATCGGTCTTGCGCTGATCCTGCCGGCGATTTCGCTCTATAACCGCATCGTCGCCGCGCGCAACCTCGCGCGCCAGGCCTACGCCGACATCGAGGTGCAGCTCAAGCGGCGCGCCGAGCTCGTGCCGCAGCTCGTCGAGGCGGTGCGCGCGTACGCGCCGCACGAGAATGCGCTGCTCGACGCGGTGGCCGAGCTGCACGCCGCGGCGCTCGGCGCCAAGAGCCGCGAAGAGCGCTTCGCCCACGAGCGCGGCCTGGGCGAGCGGCTGAAGGAGCTGGTGCTGCTGCAGGAGAGCATCCCGCGGCTCAAGGCCGACGCGAGCTTCAGGAAACTGGTCGCGCAGCTCGTCGAGATCGACGACCACCTGCAGTTCGCGCGGCGCTATTACAACGGCGCCGTGCAGCAGTACCTCACGCGCATCGGATCCTTTCCCGACAGCGTCGTGGCGAAGCTGTTCTTCTTCCGCCCGATGCCCTTCTTCGAGGCCGACACCCGCGGCACGACGCGGATTGCTCTTTGACCTGACCCCCTGATAAAGCTAGCGGGCACGCGCGCGACCTCGCCAGTAGTAAGGACGACGTGCGTGATGGGCCACCGCGAAAATAGCGATTCCATCTGGTTCCGGCCTGTACACCAGCGAGAATGGAAATCCCTTGAGGATGGCGCGGCGGGTATTGGAGCCCGAGGGCGAACCGGAGAGGGGAAAGGCAAGGGCGCGAGCCGTTGCCTCTTCTACTGCTGCCGTGAAGCGTGGACCTAGCTCAGGTTGCGCTTTGTTGTAGTGAAGGACCTCGGCGAGAAATTCCAGGCGTGCCGCGGCGATGAACCGCGCCCGATTCACCGGGCAAGGCGCCTCGCCTCAGCGAACACGTCTTCCGCGGAAAACGCCTGCAGCTCTCCGCGATCGTACGCGGCCACGCGCTCCTCGATCTCGCGGTCCCAAGCGGCTTTGATCTTCGCGATCGGCGGATCTTGGAGGGACTCGAGCAGAACCTCGGCAAGCCGGGCCCGCTCTTCCGGAGTTAGGGCTCGCGCCTGCTGCTCAAGCTCCTTAAGCGTATCGGACATTGCCTATCCTTCCAGAGAACAAGTCATTCTACCGTCGGCCATAAGGGGTCTGACCCCTTTTACAGCAGCCCCATCTCCGCGAAGCGCAGGTACAGCTCGCGGCAGACCCAGGCATCGGTCGCGGCGTAGGTGATCTGCGCCGCCGTCAGGCGCTTCGCCGCCCAGTTCGAGGTCTTGTTGCCCTTGGGGATTCGATAGCCGAGGAACATCGCCGCGAGGTTGCGCACGCCGGTCTGCTCGATTCCCGCGCGGCGCGCGACGACGCCCAGATCGACTACCGACGCCTGCTCGAAGGGAAAGAGGAGCTTCAGCTGCTTGAGATCGTGCGCGAGCGAAACGCCCGCCTTGACGATCCCCGGCGCGGCCATCAGCTCGGCCAGGGCCGCTGAGAAATCCATGCGCTGCAATGGGAAAAGATAGGCCGCGCGCGACGCGCCGACCTGCACCAGCGCCGGCAGGTGCACTTCGCCCTTGCGGAACGCCGGCCGGGTCTCGGTATCGAGCCCGACCACGCTTTCTTTGTGCAACTCGACCATTGCATGGTCGAGTTGCTGGGGCGACTCGATCAGGACGACCTCGAGCTCGCAGCGCCGGATCGGCAGGCTGATGACGTCTTCGCGGGAGATGGTGCGGGGCAGTGGCACAGCGCTAATGTAACCTCGCCGCCATGCCGCTCTCCCCAGAACTCGTCGCCGCCTACCGGGACGCCGATTACGTCGTCTTCGGCCCCCCGGACCTCGTCCTGCGCATCGGCGAGCCCAGCCCGCGCCTCGACGCGCTCCTCGAAGCCTTCGGCGCCACGACGGCGGCCTACCTCAGCGCCGCCAATCCCCAGGGCAAGCCGAGCCCCGCGTCGGAAAACGCCGCCGCCGCCGCGGTGCTGGACCAGCTGCTCGAAGCCGCCGGCTATCCCCGCCAGGCCGGCGAGGGGCGCGATCCGCAGGACCGCTGGCCGCCCGAGCCGAGCGTGCTGGCGATCGGCATCTACCGCGTCAACGCCGAAATGCTGGGGCGTCTCTTCGGCCAGAACGCGATCGTGTTCGTCGAGAAGTACGCCGCCCCGGAGCTCGTGATCCTTGCAACTTAGAATCCAGCCTGCGTGAAGCCCGACGACACCATGCGCCAGATCGCTGGCTGGCTGGAAGGCTTCGGCGCCGTGCTCGCGCGCAACGACGTGGCCGCGGCGGCGGGCTTTTTCGACCGCGAGTGCTACTGGCGCGACCTCCTCGCCTTCACCTGGACCCTCAAGACCTGCGAAGGGCGCGAGGAGATCAAGGCGATGCTCGGCGCCACCCTCGCCGCGGCCAAGCCCTCGAAGTGGACCGCGCAGGGCCCGCCCACCATGAGCGGCGGGGTGAGCGAGGGCTGGTTCACCTTCGAGACCGCGGTGGGGCGCGGCATCGGGCACCTGCGCCTGAAAGGGCTCAAGTGCTGGACGCTCCTCACCTCGCTGCAGGAGCTGAAGGGCCACGAGGAGCGGGCCGGCCGCAGCCGGGAGTTCGGCGTCGCGCAGGGCGCCATCCCGGAGCGCAAGAGCTGGCTCGAGCGCCGCCAGCAGGAAGAGGCCGAGCTCGGCGTCGAGCACCAGCCCTATGTCGTCATCGTCGGCGGCGGCCAGGCCGGCATCGCGCTCGCCGCGCGCCTGCGGCGCATGGGCGTGCCGAACATCGTCCTCGAGAAGAACGAGCGGCCCGGCGATTCATGGCGCAAGCGATATCGTTCATTGGTTCTGCACGATCCGGTCTGGTACGACCATCTGCCGTACCTGCCGTTTCCCGATCACTGGCCGGTGTTCTCGCCCAAGGACAAGATGGGCGACTGGCTGGAGATGTACGCGAAAGTGATGGAGCTCAACTACTGGAGCCCGGCGCTCTGCACGCGCGCGCGCTACGACGCGAAAAAAAGCGAATGGGAGGTGAGCGCCAACTGGGAAGGCAAGCCCTTCACCCTGCGGCCCAAGCATCTCGTCCTCGCCACCGGCATGTCCGGCGTGCCGAACATGCCCGAGGTCCCCGGCGCCGATTCCTTCCGCGGCCGCATCTGCCATTCCAGCCAGTTCGACGGCGGCGCGGCCTACCGCGACGAGCACTGCGTAGTCGTCGGCGCGAACAACTCCGCCCACGACATCGCCGCCGACCTGTGGGAGCACGGCGCGGCAAGCGTCACCATGCTGCAGCGCTCGCCCACGGTCGTCGTCACCTCCGGCGCGCTGATGGAGCACGCCTGGGGCAAGCTCTATTCGCAGGCGGCGCTGGAAGCCGGCATCAGCACCGAGATCGCCGACCTCACCGCGGCTTCCGTTCCCTTCAGGGTCCTGCCCGGGCTGCAGAAGCCGATCTACGACACCATCCGCAAGCGCGACGCGAAGCTCTACGAGGGGCTCGAGAAGGCCGGGTTTCTGTTCCACTTCGGCGAGGACGGCTCGGGCGTGCATACCACCTACATGCGCCGCGGCGCCGGCTACTACATCGACGTCGGCGCTTCGCAGATGATCATCGACGGCAGGATCAAGCTGAAGACCAAGGTCGAGGTCGAGAAGATCGGCGAGAAGTCGGTGACGCTCAGCGACGGCACCGAGCTTCCCGCGGATCTCATCGTCTTCGCCACCGGCTACGGCTCGATGAACGGCTGGGCCGAGCAGCTCATCTCGAAGGAAGTCGCCGACAAGGTGGGCAAGGTCTGGGGCCTGGGCTCAGGCACCAAGTACGATCCGGGCCCCTGGGTCGGCGAGCTGCGCAACATGTGGAAGCCCACGCCGCAGCGCGCGCTGTGGTTCCACGGCGGTAACCTCATGCAGGCGCGGCACTACTCGCTGTATCTCGCGCTGCAGCTGAAAGCTCGCATGGAAGGCATTCCGACGCCGGTGTACGGTTCGGCCCCCTGACAAGGGGGGATGCGAGCCGCTTCGCGGCGAACGGGGGGTTTACCGTGCTCGTCCGCGCGGCGGGTTTCGTGGCGGTCATGAAAATAACGCCGGCTCGTATTTTCGACCTTACCGCAAAACGAAAATAAGCCGGGCGCTTGGTAGGGCGCCCTTTCAAAGCTCCCGGGGCTTTGAAAGAAATTGGCCTGAATGTTTCAAAGCCTTTATCTGCTGAACCGCCTGCCCTCCGGTCTTCGCTCCTGCCGGCTGGCCGGCTCGAGCCCCGGGAT
>DASQGB010000126.1:0-7063 GCA_035632815.1 Burkholderiales bacterium
CGTCGACGAAACGTTGACCGCGGTGCCGTAGATGCCTTCGAGCGTCATGTACATGTGGCCGATGAGGCGCGGCACCTCGTAGCCCTTGTGCGTCCACGGCGCCGGCAAATACGGTCCGAAGAACGCGTAGGCGAGGAAACAGATCGTCACGATGGGCAGGATCCAGCCGGTCGTGCGCCGCATCGCCTCCAGCACCAGGAGGATGAGCATCACGCCGAAGGCGATGTCCCAGTCGTTCGGCAGGATCGAGCGGTCGAAGAAATCGTCGCCGCCGGCGATGAGATACGCCGCGGTCGCGATGCCGCCGAGCGCGAGCAGCCAGTCCCACCACGTCACCCGGTGGCGGAAGCGCTTGCCGATGGGGAATACAAGAAAGGTAAGCAGCAGCACGAACGCGATGTGGGTCGCGCGCAAGTGCTCCGGCCGCACGATGGCGTACGCCGTGTACAGATGGAACAGCGACATGACGACCGCGACCGTGGCGACGAAGGCGGCGAGCCAGCCGACGTGCTTGTTGTGCACGCCCTCCTCGCGCTCGATCATCGCCTCGGCGCGCTCGAGCGCCTCCTTGCTCACCTCGGCGGCGGGCTGGTGGATGCGCAGCGTGTCTTCGCTCATCGCTCTCCCCTAAACGAAAAAGCCCCGTCGGGATGCTGACGGGGCCTTATCGTGCGTCGCGTGGCGGCTCAGTTGATCTTGATGCCCTTCTCCGCGAAGAATTTGATTGCGCCGGGGTGCCAGGGAATCGAGGAAGCCTCGGTCTTCTGATTCTCGAACTTGATGTTCTCGGCTTCCTTGTGCACCCGGATCAGATCGTCGCGATGGTCGAATACCGCCTTGACGATGTTGTAAGCGGTCTTGTCGTCCATGTTCTGGTGAACCACCAGCAGGTTCGTCACGGTGGCCGCCTGGTTGTCGGCTTCCATGCCCTTGTAGACGGATTTCTGAATCACATCTTTGATGTAGATATTGCCGTGCTTCTTGGTCATCTCCGGCACGAGGTGGGCGATGTCGATCATCCGGATCTTCGCGCCCGGCGAGTGCGCGAGATCGGTCACCGCCGCGGTCGGCAGGCCGCCGACCCAGAAGAAGGCGTCGATCTTGCGGTCCTTGAGCGCATTCGCCGACTCGGCGACGCCGAGGCGCTCGCGCCTCATGTCCTTGTCCTTGTCGAGGCCCGCCGCCTCGATGACGCGAAACGCGAAGACTTCAGTTGCGCTGCCGCCCGAGCCGGTGGAGACGCGCTTGCCCTTGAGGTCGGCTATCTTCGTGACCCCGGTGCCCTCGATCGATACCACGTGCATGCGGTTCGGGTACAGCACCGCGAGCGTGCGCACCGGTATCGGCTTGCCGGTGAACTTGTCCTCGCCCTTGACTGCATCGATGGCCGCGTCCGCCTGCGTGAGCGCGATGTACGGCTTGCCCGACCCGATCAGCTGTAGGTTGGCGACCGAGCCGCCGGTGACCTCGGCGGTGGCCGTCATCCCGGGCACATGCTTGGAAAGCACCGCGGCCATGCCGCCCCCGAGCGGGTAATAGACGCCACCGGTGCCGCCCGTGGCGATGGAATAGTTCTGCGCCTGCGCCGCGAACGGCACCAAGCAGAGCGCAAGCATTCTCACGATGAACTTCATCGACTCCTCCTATAGTTTGGGAAATTCTACCGCACGCCCAGCCGCTTCAGCGCCTGAGCGCGTTTCTGCTGCGCCGCGGTGCGGACCCGCGAATACAGGCTTTCACCGTGGCTATCCATTGCAACGAGCAGGGGGCCGAAGCCGTTGACGCGGAATTTCCAGAGGGACTCCGGGTTGAGGTCGTCGAGGTCGACGTCCTCGATCGCCTCGACCCAGGTGGTCTCCAGGGCCGCCGTGCCGCCGATAATCGCGAGGTAGGCGCCGCCCAAGTCGCGAAAAGCGTTCAGGGAGTCCTCGCGCAAGCCGCCTTTGCCGATCACCAGGCGCACGCCGTACTGCTGCAGGAGCGGCCGGGTAAAGCGCTCCATGCGGTCGCTGGTGGTGGTGCCGATGCACAGGGGAGCATACCCTGCGGGATGCGTGGCGCTACGCTCCACCTTCCTTACGTTCGGCGCGGTGTGGATGACGGCGTGGCCCGACAGATCGAAGCGGGTGCGCCGGCCGCGGTCGAACATGTGGATCTGCGTCGCGTCGCGGATGCCGTAGAGCGTGCCGTTCAGCGTGACCGTGTCATCGACCCGCAGCGCCCTGGCGTCTCCTTCCGTAATCGGGGTCGAAAAATCGTGATGCGCCATCATCCACCCAGCAGCGCCTTCTTGACGTCATCCTGCACGGGGCGCGGGCCGAGCCAGATGCGCAGCAGCGCGCGGTAGAAATCCTCGCCCGCGATCGGATTGCCGGCGGCCTTGCCGTTGACCAGGACCTGGGTGCCAGAGCCGGTCCAGTCGAGCGCGATGCTCATGCCCTTCTTCGCCTCCTTCAGCGCTTCCATGATGACGGCGAGCTCCTTGACGCGCGGTTCGAGCGCCCGCGCCTCGTCCTCGGAATGGTTCTGGCGAATGCCGTCGGCGAGCGCGTCGGAGAACTGGCCGGCGCCGACGTCGCGCAGCATGTGGATGGCGACCCGCTTGGGCCCCGCGGCGGCCAGCACCGCGTCGCTCTGCGCCTTCTTCTCGGGCAGGTAAAGGCCGATGGCGTACACATTGAAGAAGGCGCGCTTGCGCAATCCGGCCCCGTTGAGCACGAGCTCGGCGTCGCCTACGCGCGCGCTGGGGGCAATCTTGACGCCGCCCACTTCCTGCGCGAGCGCCGGGAAGGCGAGGAGCAGCGACACGAGCAACCCCCTAAAAACCATATTCCACCCCCGTCGGACGAAACGTGGCGCGCGCGCGGCGCGCCGAATGACATTGCATATTCACCGCCACCGGATTCATCGTGATGTGCGTGGCCGCGGTCTCGACGTGCACCGCGAAGGCGGTCGAGTCGCCGCCCAGCCCCTGCGGTCCGACGCCGAGCATGTTCACCGCCTGCGACAGCTCCTGCTCGAGGCGCGCGCCCTCGGGATCGTCGCAGTGCGAACCGAGCGGCCGCGTCGCCGCCGCCTTGGCAAGGTGCACGCAAAGGTCGGCGGTGCCGCCGACGCCGACGCCGACGATGGTCGGCGGGCAGGTCTTGCCGCCGGCCTCGAGCACACAGTCGATGACGAAGGTCTTGACCGCGTCGATGCCCTGCGCCGGCACCGCCATCTTCAGCCAGGAGTTGTTCTCCGAGCCTGAGCCTTTCGGAATCATTTCTATTGAAAGACCTTCATCTTCCGAGAAATCAATATTGATCACCGGAATCCCGCGCCCGCAGGAGGTGTGCTCGTTGACCCGGGTGGTGGGATGGACGATGGACGAGCGGAAGGAGTACTCGCGCGTCGAGCGCGCGCAGCCGTTGCGGATGGCTTCCTTGAGCGCGAGGCCGTCGACCTCCACGCCGCGCCCGATCGATACGTTGTAGATCGGAATGCCGGTGTCCTGGCACAGCAGGTTGTCGGTGTCCTCGGCCACCGCGATATTGCGCACCATCGTACCCAGCATGCGCTTCGCGCCGGCGTCGGTCTCGCTTGCCACCAGGGCATCGAAGCCCCGCTTGACGTCGGGCGGAAGATGCTTGAGGGCGCGGATATAGAGCTCCTTCGCCGCCTCTTCCACCTGTTTCAGATCGACCTTCACTTGACCTCGATCTTGCGCTCCCTCACCACGCGCGCCCAGAGCGCGCTTTCCTCCTTCATCGCCCGGGCCATCTCTTCAGGCCTGTTGCCGACCGGCGCGAGCCCCTGCACATACAGGCGCGCCTTGAGGTCGGTCGCCTCGAGCGCCTTTTTGGTGTCCCGATACACCTTTTCGATGATGTCTTTGGGCGTACCGGTGGGTGCCACGATGCCGAACCATCCGGTGTTCTCGAAGCCCGGCAGGGTCTTCGCGACCGGTGGCACGCCGGGCAGCTGCGGCGTTTCGGTCTTGCTCGTGACCGCGAGCGCGCGCACGCGCCCGCTGCTGATGTGCGGCAGCGTGGCGGCGACGTTGGTCACGGTGAATGTAAGCTCGCCGCCGGCGAGGCCCGCGAGCGCCGGGCCTTCGCCCTTGTAAGGCACCGCCACCGCGTCGATCTTCGCGCGGTTCACGAAGTTCTCCGCCGCGAGGTGGGTTTGCGAGCCGATGCCGGCATGGCCGAAGGTCAGCCTGCCGGGGGCCTTCCTCGCCGCGTCGATCAATTCCTGCACCGTCCTGTACGGCGATGCAGCGGGTACCGCGACCACTTGCGGTCCCGACACCACGTTGGTCACCGGCACGAAATCCTTCTCCGGGTCGTAATTCAGCTTGGCGTAGATGTGCTGGTTCGCGGTGACCACCGAGCCCGAGGGGAAGAAAAGCGTATAGCCATCGGGCGCCGCGCGCGCGGCTTCCGCCGCGCCGACGCCGCCGCCCGCGCCGCCGCGGTTCTCGATCAATACCGTCTGCCCCCACATCTGCGCGAGCTTCTCGCCCAGCAGCCGCGCCGAGATGTCGGTCGCGCCGCCGGGCGGGAACGGCACGATGAAGCGCACCGGCTTCTGCGGCCAGGACTGCGCCCAGAGGTTTCCCGCAGCTAAAGCGGCAAGTACCAGCGCGAGTATTTTCAGTCTTTTCATGCCTGCCTCCTCGGTCCGATTCTACAGCGCCAATGCGAACGCCAGCCCGGCGCCAAGCGCGATCGCCGCCGCGCCCGCGGCGAGGCTCTTCTGCCAATCGCGCCACGGCAGGAGCTCGAGCGCGAGGATGCGCAGCCCGCCGCCCAAGTGCGCGGCCAGCAGCACCACCAGCCCCCACTCCGCGGCCTTCACCATCGGCTGGTCGGTCCAGCGCAGGAACGACTCCATCTCCAGCGCGCGGCCGAGCACCCAGAAATGCCACGGCAGGAACAAGGCGAGCGCGACTCCCGACAGGCGATGGATCAGCGCGACGTACTTGCTCATGCAAAGACCGCCATCACGGCCCGCATCCCTATCGAAGCGAGAATCGCAGCAAAGATGACGAGAAAAACATCGCGCAAGCTGCCGCGCCATCCCAGCCACTCGATCAGGACGGTTCTCAGCCCGATCGGCGCATGAACGCTCACCGCGAGAACGAAGATCGCATAAAAAGCGAACCAGGCGGCATTGCCGCGGGTCCGGCCGAGGATCTCCGCTGCGGTGAGGCCCCCCTGCACTGCGTAGATGATCGTGACCAGATGCACTAGCACGCACAGCGCCAGCACCGCCGCGCTCGCGCGCTGCGCGATCCACAGCGTGGTCTCGGTGCGGTAGCTCACAGCTCGCCCTTCAGGGCCGACGAAAGCACCTTTCGCTTGAGCCCGGCGATTCCCGCCGTAGGCGAGAGCTGCTTCGGGCAGCGCTCGGTGCAGCTCAGGTGCGTATGGCAGGAATGGCAGCCGGCGTCGCCGGCCACCGCGCGCAGGCGCTCCAACGTCGCGACATCGCGCTCGTCCTGCACCAGCGTCCAGGCGCGGTTGAGCGCCGCAGGGCCGAGATAGTCGGGGTTCCACGCCACCACATCGCAGGCGGCGTAGCAGACCCCGCAGCCGATGCATTCAATACCGTCATCAACCGCCTTTCTTTTCTCGGATTGAGGCGGTACCCGCGCGAAATCGTCTTGCTTCGTCGCGCCGCCTTTGAACTGCCCCTTGGCGCGCGCCCATTTGTCGAAGAACTCCGTCATGTCCGTGACCAGATCGCGGATGATCGGAAGGTTCTTCAACGGGCCGATGGTCAGGGAATCTTTCTGCAGCACGCGGTCGACATGAGTCCTGCACGTCCAGCGCGGCACGCCATTGACCGTCATGGCGCAGGAACCGCACATGCCCACGCGGCAGGCGTAGCGATAGGCGAGCGTCGGATCGAGCGCGCGCTGGATGTAGGTCACCACGTCAAGCACGGTCTGGCTCGGTTGCCGCGGCACCTCGAACTCCTGATAGGAGCCCGCGGCGGCGCTTCTCCAGACCGATACTTTCAAGCGCTTTCGTACAAGCGCGTCAGGACGAACTCGCGGTGACCGAGCGCCTCGGCGGCGGTGAGGCGGCCGTTGGCGGTACGGAACATGCAATCGAGGAGCTTGTCGCCGGCCTGATCCGGGGTCAGTTCCTTTCTCAAAAGACCGGAAACATCCACGTCGATGTGCTCGGACATGGTGCGCACGGTGCGCGGGTTGGCGCACAGCTTGATCACCGGCAGGATCGGATTGCCGATGACGTTGCCCTGGCCGGTCGGGAAGAAGTGCACCGCGTAGCCGGCAGCGGCGCACAGCGTCACCATCTCGGCGGCCGCCGAGGACGAGTCCATGAACCACAGGCCCGGCCCGCTGGGGGTTTCAGCCTTGTCGAGGACCCCGTCGACAAGGCACTTCCGCCCGATCTTCTGGATGTTGCCGAGCGCCTTCTCCTCGATGGTGGTGAGGCCGCCGGCGATGTTGCCCTTGGTCGGCTGCGAATCCATCAGGTCGCTGGTCTTGTGGCGGTTGATCACTTCCTGGTAGCGGTCGAAGACGAACTGGAATTTCTTGCGCACCTCTTCGTTGCGGCAGCGCTGCGCCACGAGATGCTCGCCGCCGGTGAGCTCGGTGGTCTCGCCGAACACCAGCGTCACGCCGTGCGGGTAGAGCTTGTCGAAGGCGTTGCCGACGGTGGGGTTGGCGCCGCAGCCCGAGGTGGTATCGGACTCGCCGCATTTGGTCGACACCCACAGGTCCTTCAGCGGGCGCTCCTCGCGCCGCAGCTCGCTCGCCCACTGCACGAGCTCCTTCGCCTTCTGCGATGCGCGCCGGATCGTCTCGTGATCGCCGTGGCCTTCGATGCCGAAGCCCTCGACCGGCTTGCCGGTCTTCCGGATGCCTTCGACGACGCGGCCGGTCCAGCCCTCCTCGATGCCAATCACCACCACCGCGGCGACATTGGGATTCGAGCCGGTGCCGATCAGGGTGCGGAAATGCAGGTCGAGGTCGGCGCCGAACTGCAGCCGGCCGTACGGGTGCGGCAGCGCCATCGTGCCCTTGATGCTGTTCTCCACCGCC
>DASQGB010000127.1:0-4300 GCA_035632815.1 Burkholderiales bacterium
GGGCGCAGGAGCGCCTGAACCAGTACCTGCCCGACAACCCGCACATCCTGCTCGCCGACAGCCGCTATCGCGGCTATACGCGCGTGGAGATCACGCCGCAGCTCTGGCGCGCCGATCTGCGCGCAATGGAGTCAGTGCAGCGACCCGACGCCGCCTGCACTACGCTTGCATCCTTCGTGGTGGAAGACGGCCGCCCGGGCCCGTCAAAAGCTTAACGGCACTTCAGATTGCCGGAAATGCCCTCGAGCGGGAGAGTGCAGTCGTGCTCCACTACGCTGCGCGTGGGCGAGAGCTCAGGCGAGGGCTGCGCGGCCGGGTCGCTGCGCTCGCGCTCGTACTCGATCATCCCAGCGGTCACAACGGCGACGCCAACGACCTTGGCAAAGTCGGGCCCGGTGCGGATCTGCACCGTGCAGCCAGCAATCAGGATGCTTATTAGGATGGGAATCGCAAACTTCACCGGCGCATTCTAGCTGCACGCGCGCAGCAGGCGGTCCCTCACGGCCTCCCAGCCTGCGCCGTCCGGGGGCGCTTCCACCAGGATGGTTTCGCAGCCCGCGCTATCCAGCTCGCGCAGCGCGGCGTAAAGGCGCTGCGCGTACGCCGCGGGCTCGCGGGGCATGCGCAACCAGTGATCGGCGCGCTCGTCCGGCCGCGAGAAGGCGAGCACCGCGACCTTTTTCTTCAGCCGCGAAATTTCCTTGTCGAGGGCATGCGTCGGCACCAGCCGCGCGGGAGTGCGCGGCGCGTAATGGCGCTCCCTGTCACCCGGGTGACGCGGAGAATTTTCGATTTTCTCCTCTACGACAAGAATTTTCTCCAGATCCCGCCTGCTGATCCCTCCGGGGCGCAGCAGCGCCGCCGCACCGGCGGAAAGGTCGACGATGGTCGACTCGATGCCGACATCGCTCGGCCCGCCCTCGAGCACCAGGTCGACCTCGGCTCCGAGATCCTCGCGCACGTGCGCCGCAGTGGTGGGCGAGACCAGGCCGAAACGGTTCGCCGAGGGGGCGGCAATTCCGCCGCCGAACGCTGAAAGGAGATCCCTTGCGATTGCGTGCGAAGGCACCCGCAATCCAACCGTGTCCTGACCCCCGGTCACGAAGTCCTGCGCCAGCACGGAGCGCTTGAGAATCAGCGTGAGCGGCCCGGGCCAGAGCCGCTCGGCCAGCATCCTCGCCCGCGCGGGCACCTCGCGTGCCCACGAGAATGCTTTCTCCGCAGAGGCGAAGTGGATGATCACGGGATGCTCGGGTGGGCGCCGCTTGACGGCGTACAGGCGCGCCACCGCTTTCGGGTTCGACGCGTCGGCGCCAAGGCCGTAGACCGTCTCGGTGGGAAAAGCCACGAGTCCGCCGGCGCGGAGAAGCTCCGCGGCCCTGCGGATCTCGGGGGTCATGGCTTGGGCAGCTCGGTCTTCCTTACCGCTTCGGATTGTTTTCTTCTGAATTCCTGCAGCTTTTCAGCGAGGCTGGAGTCGGATAAGGCCAGCACGGCTACCGCGTAAAGCGCCGCGTTCGCGGCGCCCGCCTCGCCAATGGCAAAGGTCGCCACCGGAATGCCCTTCGGCATCTGCACGGTCGAAAGCAGCGAGTCGAGTCCCTGCAGGTGCTTGGAAGGAATCGGCACGCCGAGCACGGGGAGGGCGGTGTGAGCGGCCACTACGCCTGCGAGGTGCGCCGCGCCGCCGGCGCCTGCGATGATCAGCCGGATGCCGCGTTTCGCGGCGCTGCTCGCCCATTCGGCGACGAGCTCCGGGCTGCGATGCGCCGACATGGCCTTGGCCTCGTACTTGACGCCGAACTCCTCCAGCGTCTTCGCGGCCACTTTCATCGTGTCCCAGTCGGAAGCCGACCCCATCACGATGCCGATCACGCGAGCTTCCTCCCGGTCAGCTTTTCCAGCGCTTCGCGATACTTCTGCGCGGTGCGGGAGATCACCTCCGGCGGCAGCTTCGGCGCCGGCGCTGTCTTGTCCCAGGTCAGGGTCTCGAGATAGTCGCGCACGTACTGCTTGTCGAACGAGGGCGGGCTGATGCCGACCTTATAGGACTCGGCGGGCCAGAAGCGCGACGAATCCGCGGTCAGCACTTCATCGATCAGGATGACGTCGTTCTTGTCGTCAAGGCCGAATTCGAACTTCGTATCGGCGATGATGATGCCCCTCTTCGCCGCATAGTCGGCGGCTTCCTTGTAAAGCCTGATGCTGATGTCGCGCACCTTGGCGGCGAGCTCCTGGCCGAGCAGCGACTCGGCCTGCTCGAAGCTGATGTTCTCGTCGTGGCCTTCGGCGGCCTTGGTGGCGGGGGTGAAGATCGGCTGCGGCAGCTTTTCCGCCTGGCGCAGGCCTTTCGCGAGCTCGATGCCGCAGACCTTGCCGCTCTTCTGGTAGTCCTTCCAGCCCGAGCCGATGAGATAACCCCGCACCACGGCCTCGATCGGCAGCGGCTTCAACTTCTTCACCACCACGGAGCGGCCGCGCACCTGTGGTCTTTCATTTTCCAGGACCACCGATTCCGGGTCCACGCCGGTAAGCTGGTTCGGCACGATGTGGCCGAGCCGGCCGAACCAGAAATTGGACATCTCGTTCAGCACCCGCCCCTTGTCCGGGATCGGGTCGGCGAGCACGACGTCGAAGGCCGAAAGGCGGTCGCTGGTCACGATCAGCATCTTGTCGGCGCCGACGGCATAGATGTCGCGCACCTTGCCCTTGCCCAGGCGCGGCAGGCTATCGATCTTCGACTCGTACAGCGCCATTCAGGCCGCCTGCTTCTCGAGCTCGGGGCGCCACTTGCCCTGCGAGGCGAGGCTGTTCATGTGGGCGCGATGGCGGAAGGCCTTCTGCGCCGCGGCGACGTTGCCGGCCTGGCCGCGCCAGGCGTTCAGCGCGGGGTTCTGCAGCGCGCGCGAATAGGAGAAAGTGAGCGGCCAGGGCAGGTTCCTCAGCGCCGCCATCGCGCTCAGATTCGCCGTGGCCGCCTCGTCGGACTGGCCGCCGGACAGGAACACGATGCCCGGTTGCGCCGCAGGCACGGTGCGCTTCAGCACGCGCACCGTGCGCTCGGCGACCTCGTCGGGACCGGCCTGGCGTGGATGGTCCTTGCCTGAAACCACCATGCTCGTTTTCAGAATCGTATATTCCACAGAAACATTGTAGGCAGCGAGCGCCGCGTAGCAGGCGCGCAAGGTCGCCTCGGTGACTTCCTCGCAGCGCTCGATCGTGTGATCGCCGTCCAGCAGCACCTCGGGCTCGATCATCGGCACGATCGAGGCGGCCTGGCAGGCGGCGGCGTAGCGCGCCAGCGCATGCGCATTCGCGTACAGGCAGGTATGGCTCGGGATATTGCGGCCGATGGTGATCACGGCGCGCCATTTCGCGAAGCGGCAGCCGAGCTTGAAGTACTCCTCGAGGCGCTTGCCCAGGCCGTCGAGGCCGTCGGTGACTTTTTCGCCGGGCGCGAGCGGGATGTCGACCGTGCCCTTGTCGACCTTGATGCCCGGGAGGACGCCCTTTTTCGCCAGGTAGGCCGGGAACGGAGTGCCGTCGTCGGCCTTCTGCCGCGCGGTCTCGTCGAACAGGATCACGCCCGAAAGAAACTGCTCGATGCCCGGTGTGCCGAACAAGAGGCCGCGATAGGCGCGGCGATTCTCCTCCGTGCAATCGACCTTGACCGATTGAAAGCGCTTCTCGCAGGTGCCGCTCGATTCGTCGGCCGCGAGGATGCCTTTGCCCTTGGCGACCATAGCGGCCGCAGTCTTCGAAAGAAGTGCCTTGTCCATGTGAGAGTCGGGGTTAGTTATGCAACGGGAGGGCAGATTTTAACCAATTACTCGCGTACAATGCGCGACCCTTTCGGAACCACAATGCCGCGCGCAATCCGCAACTTAGCCATTATCGCCCACGTCGACCACGGCAAAACCACGCTGGTCGACAAGCTGCTGCAGCAATCGGGGACCTTCGCCGCCCATGAGCATATTCAGGAGCGGGTGATGGACTCGAACGACCTCGAGCGCGAGCGCGGCATTACCATCCTCGCCAAGAACTGCGCCGTGCGCTACCACGGCACGCACATCAACATCGTCGACACCCCCGGGCACGCCGATTTCGGCGGCGAGGTCGAGCGCGTGCTGTCGATGGTCGACGGCGTGCTGCTCCTGATCGACGCGGTCGACGGGCCGATGCCGCAGACGCGGTTCGTGCTGCGCAAGGCCCTGGGTCACGGGCTGAAACCGATCGTGGTGATCAACAAGGTCGACCGGCCGGGCGCGCGTCCCGACTGGGTGGTCAACCAGACCTTCGA
>DASQGB010000128.1:0-4256 GCA_035632815.1 Burkholderiales bacterium
CGCCGACCTGCCGGTGCTCTACGGCGCGGTCGCCACCGAGCTGTCCTCGGGGCGCGAGCTATGGCTGCGCACCGGGAAGGTGCTCGAGGCGGTGCGCGCCTCCTGCGCCATGCCGGGGCTGTTCACGCCCGTGATCCGCGATGGCGAGGTCGTGGTGGATGGCGGCCTAGTGAACCCCGTGCCGGTCTCGATGTGCCGCGCTCTAGGCGCCGACCTCGTCATCGCGGTCGACCTCAGCTGGAGCAAGCTCGGACCTTATCGCCAGCGCGGGCGCGGGCGCGAGGTCGCCCCGCGCGAAGTCGCCCCGCGCGAAATCCCCGGCTGGCTCGGGCGGTTGCGCCCGGCTTGGGTGCAGGGCAAGACCAAGCAGGAGGAGGTAACGCTGCCGTCGCTCTACGACGTTTTCATGACCTCGCTTGACATCGTCGAGATGCGAGTCGCGCGCAGCCGTCTTGCCGGCGACCCGGCCGACGTGCTGCTCACGCCGCTGCTGCCCGATTTCGCCACCATGGACTACCACCGTGCGAAGGAGGCGATTGCCGAGGGCCGCATGGCGGTGGAGCGCATGGCGCCGCTGATCGAACAAGTGATGCTGCGTTAGTTCCTTAGACGGGCTGCAGTTTCCCGTCGAGCAGGCGCACCCGGTCGCCGGCGTGCCAGAAGGGCTCGTTTTCGCTGCGGATCTTCTGCGTCGAGCCGTCGTCGAGGCGCACCGTGAGCTCCCAGTGCTTGGTCGCGCGAGCCTGCTTCTCGATCTGGTTGCCGGCCCAGGCGCCGCCCGCCACGCCGAGCAGCGTCATGACCTTGCGGGTGTTGCTGCCGCCGCCCGCGATCTTGTTGCCCAGAATGCCGCCCGCCACGCCGCCGGCGATCACGCCGGCGCCTTTGGATTCGCCAGGCTCCTTCACTTCCTGCACGTCCTGCACTACGCCGAGGACGCCGATCTGCGGAGTCGGCTTGGCGACTTCGACGGCCGGTGCCGGGGTAGCGGCTGGCGCCTGCGTGAGCACTACCGGGTCGCCGAATTCGCGGTAGACCGCAGGCTCGGCCGGCATGGGCGCCTTGCGCACCACCGCCTTCTTCACCGCAGGCTTCGGCGCGGGAATTGGAGCCGCAACCAGCGCCGGCGGTGAGACCTGCGGTGCCTCGATGATGCCGGGCTGCGAAGACCCGGAAGACTGGGGAATCATCCCGGTAAGCGTCGCCACGCCGGCGGCGCAGAGCACGGTGACTGAAATCGCCGCCACGGTGAGCAGCGGATGCAGCGGTGAGCGGGTGGTTTCCATTTGCGTTGTTTCCTTTCGTAAAGCGAACAACGCGCAGGTTACTGAGGTGGGCTATGGGTGGCCGTGAGCGTTTGTTACCAGATGTTGCTAGGTCTCCGGCCGCATGTGGGGGAAGAGAATTACGTCACGGATGCTCGGACTATCGGTAAGCAGCATTACCAGACGGTCGATTCCCAGCCCGGCGCCGGCGGTGGGCGGCATGCCGTACTCGAGCGCGCGGATGTAGTCGGCGTCGTAGTACATCGCTTCCTGGTCGCCGGCTTGCTTGCGGCTCGCCTGCTCGAGGAAGCGCGCGGCCTGGTCCTCGGGGTCGTTGAGCTCCGAGAAGCCGTTGGCGATCTCCTTCGCGTCGATGAACAGCTCGAAGCGGTCGGTGAGCTCCGGGTCCGAATCGCGCCGGCGCGCCAGTGGCGACACCTCGGCGGGAAAATCCGTGACGAAGGTGGGCTGGATCAGGTGCTTCTCGGCCACCGTCTCGAACAGCATCAGCTGCAGCGCGCCCCAGCCCTGGTCAGCTCGATGCTCAATACTCAAGGAATTTAATCTTCGGGATAACGAACTGCGATCTCGAAGATCCCCCTCGATCCCCTGCTTGCGGATCGCGTCTGCGATGCTAAGCCGCGCGAAAGGCTTGCCGAGCTCGAGATCCTTGCCCTGGTAGGTGACGCTCTGCCTGCCGGCGGCGGCGCGGATCAGCCGCTCGGTGAGGTCCATCATGTACGTCCAGTCCTCGTAAGCGGCGTACCACTCGAGCATGGTGAACTCGGGGTTGTGGCGCGTCGAGATGCCCTCGTTCCTGAAATTGCGATTGATCTCGAACACGCGCTCGACGCCGCCGACCACCAGGCGCTTCAGGTACAGCTCGGGTGCGACGCGCAGGTAAAGGTCCATGTCGAGCGCGTTGTGGTGCGTCTTGAACGGGCGCGCTGCGGCGCCGCCTGGGATCGGCTGCATCATCGGCGTCTCGACCTCGAGGTAGCCCTCGGCGCGCAGCACTTCGCGCAAGGACTGGATGATCTCGGAGCGCCGCACGAAAAGCTGCCGCACCTCCGGGTTCACCACCAGGTCGACGTAGCGCTGGCGGTAGCGCATCTCGTGGTCGGTCAGGCCGTGGAATTTTTCCGGCAGCGGGCGCAGCGCCTTGGCGAGCAGGCGGATTTTCTGCGCCTGCACGGTGAGCTCGCCCTTGTTGGTCTTGAAGAGCGAGCCCTCCACGCCGAGGATGTCGCCCAGGTCCCAGCGCTTGAACTGCTCGTGCGCATCGGCGCCCACGGCGTCGTTGGTGACGTAGATCTGGATGCGGCCCGTGCGGTCCTGCAGGGTGGCGAAGCTCGCCTTGCCCATCACGCGCTTGAGCAGCATGCGCCCCGCGATCACGGCGCGCGGCTTGAGCGGTTCGAGCGCTTCCTTGCTCTTGTCGCCGAACACCTGCTGCAGCTCCCCGGCCGAGTTCCCGGCGCGGAAATCGTTGGGGTAGGCGTTGCCTGCGGCGCGCAGCGCCTTGAGCTTCTCCCGGCGCTCGTCGATCAGCTTGTTTTCTTCCTCCACCTAGACTCCCTGCTTGAGGCTGGCGCTGATGAAGTCGTCGAGGTCGCCGTCGAGCACCTGCTGCGTGGCGCCTTTTTCGACGCCGGTGCGCAGGTCCTTGATGCGCGACTGGTCGAGCACGTACGAGCGGATCTGGTGGCCCCAGCCGATGTCGGTCTTCTGCTCCTCGAGCTTGTCGTGCTCGGCCTGGCGCTTGCGCAGCTCGAGCTCGTAGAGCTTTGCCTTCAGCATCGACATCGCCTCGGCGCGGTTGCGGTGCTGCGAGCGGTCGTTCTGGCACTGCACTACGGTGTTGGTCGGCAGGTGGGTGATGCGCACCGCGCTGTCGGTGCGGTTGACGTGCTGGCCGCCGGCGCCCGAGGCGCGGTAGGTGTCGATGCGCAGGTCGGCGGGATTGACCTCGACCTGGATCGACTCGTCGACCTCGGGGTAGACGAACACGCTGGCGAACGAGGTATGGCGCCGCGCATTGGCGTCAAACGGGCTCTTGCGCACCAGGCGATGGATGCCGGTCTCGGTGCGCAGGTGGCCATAGGCATAGTCGCCGGACACCTTGAGCGTCGCGCTCTTGATGCCCGCCACTTCCCCCTCGGTCTGCTCCAGGACCTCGACGCCGAACCCCTTGCGGTCGCAGTACTTGAGGTACATGCGTTCGAGCATGGCCGCCCAGTCCTGCGCCTCGGTGCCGCCGGAGCCGGCCTGGATATCGATGAAGCAGTTGTTGGGGTCGAGCGGGTGGGAGAACATGCGGCGGAACTCGAGCGCCGCGACTTCCTTCTCGAGCTTCGCCGCCTCGCGCCCGATCTCCTCGAGCGTGGCCTCGTCGTTATCGGCGCGCGCCAAACCGAACAGCTCGGCGGAATCGGCCAAGCCGCTGCCGACCCGGGTCAGCGTGCCGACCAGGCCCTCGAGCGCCTTCTTCTCCTTGCCAAGCTCCTGTGCGCGCTGCTGGTTCTCCCAGAGCTTCGGGTCTTCCAACTCGCGGTTCAGCGCCTCGAGGCGCCTTTGCTTCGCCTCGAAGTCAAAGATACCTCCGCAGCTCGCCGGACCGGGTCTGCAGGTCGGCGAGGCTGGAGGCGATCTGATTCAAGCGTTCTGCTTCCATTATCGGGTGGCGGCCTTGTCTTCCCAGTATAAGACCTCGTTGCGGAAGCTCGATTCCGCTTCGCCGGGCTCGAGGGGAGCCACCAGGCTCTTGCCGGGAATCGAGACGAACGCCTTCTTCAGTCCTTCGCGCACGGTGGAAAGATAGAAGTACACCTGGCCGTCGGGCTCCTGCACCATGAACAACACGTAGTCGCGCTTGTCGTCGGCTAGGATCTGCGCGATGCGCAGCACTTGGTCGTTGCGGAAGCCGCGCTGCTTCGCCTCAAGGGCGCTGCCGTCCTCGTTGCGCGCGATGCCCATGGCGTCGGCGACGTC
>DASQGB010000129.1:0-24377 GCA_035632815.1 Burkholderiales bacterium
ACCGTCTGGTCGCGCTCCACCGCCTGCATGAAGTCATCGGTGACGCCGACCGAGATGTTGAAATTGGCGAGGTCGCCCTTGTCCTTGGCGTGGATGAACTCCTCGATGTCGGGGTGGTCGCAGCGCAGCACGCCCATCTGCGCACCGCGGCGCGAGCCCGCCGACTCGACGGTCTCGCACGAGCGGTCGAAGACGCGCATGTACGAGAGCGGACCGCTCGCGCGCGACTGCGTGCCCTTGACCTCGGCGCCCCGTGGACGGATCGCGGAGAAGTCGTAGCCGACGCCGCCGCCGCGCCGCATCGTCTCGGCGGCTTCCTGGAGCGCAGTGTAGATGCCCGGGCGGCCATCGACGACCTCGGAAATCGAATCGCCGACCGGTTGCACGAAGCAGTTGATCAGGGTCGCCTGCAGGGCCACGCCGGCGGCGGAATTGATGCGCCCGGCGGGAATGAAGCCTTCTTCCTGCGCCTGGAAGAAGCGCCGCTCCCACTGGGTGCGCTCGCTCTCGCGCTCGATCTGCGCAAGCGCGCGCGCCACGCGGCGCCGCACTTCCGTTACGGTCTGCTCATTGCCCTTGGCGTACTTCTCGATCAGCGTGTCGCGGCTGATTTCCTGCTCGGAAACGGGGGACGGGAGCTGGAGTTCCATTACTGGTAAAGTATACAGTAGAGACTAGCCGGCTTGGGTCGCCGCTTCGTCCTCGATCGCCGGCTCGCCCAAGCTGACCTGGCGCGCCTTCTTGAGTACCTCGGCGGCCTTGGCGTGGCCCAGGCGCAGCGCGAGTTCCACCGGGGTATCCCCCTCGCGCGTGGTGAGGCTCGGGTTTGCGCCGTTGCGCAGCAGCACGTCGATCATCGGCACGTTGCCCTTCATGGCGGCATACGCAAGCGGTGTATAGCCATTCTCATGCTGCATGTTGGCGTCGTAGCGCATGGAGAGCACCTTCTGCGCATAGACCGTGTTGCCCTTCTCGATGGCATAGAACAGGGCGCGCACGGCTTCCGCGCTCTTCTGCCGCGGCCTGGGCTCCAGCCCGGTCGGCATCATCTTAACGACGGCGTTGATCAGGCCGACGCCGACCAGCGCCAAGAGTGACAGCATGATCGGCATCTTGGAGATGTTTAGGCCCTCGGCGATCTGCTCGGGCATGTTTGCGCCGGCGATCAGCAGCAACACCGCGACGAACAGGCCGAACTTGAGGTACAGGAAGAGGCCGATGATCACCGCAATGGCGAGCAGCGCGAGGAGCATCGCCGGCTCGATGCCCAGCGTGTCGCTGACATAGTCGTGCGGCAGGTTGGCGAGCAGCGCGGTAAGGGTGATCAGCCCCATCAGAATCAGCTCGCGAACACGCAGCCTGGTCAGAAAATCGAGTTTTTCTTTCTTTTCAACCATTTCCCCGCCCAGTATTTCTTCAGCCCCTGCCGCAATTTTGAGAGAATTGCCGCTCGATGTCCAAGGCTTTCGTCACGGAAGAAAAAGCGCCCGAGGAGCCCGAACTCGAGGCGACGCCGCCGCTGCCCGCGGGCGGCAAGAATTACATTACTCCGGAGGGCTACGCGCGCCTGGAAGCCGAGCTGAAGCAGCTTTCCGAGGTCGAGCGGCCGCAAGTGGTGGAGACGGTGTCCTGGGCGGCGTCGAACGGCGACCGCTCGGAGAACGGCGATTACATCTACGGGAAGAAGCGGCTGCGCGAGATCGACCGGCGCGTGCGCTTCCTCATAAAGCGGCTGGAGAGCGCGGTGATCGTGCGCTCCGCGGGGCGCGATACCGACCAGATTTTTTTCGGGGCTACCGTGAAAACCCGCTCCCGGGACGGCGAGCGCGTGATCACCATCGTCGGCGTGGACGAAGTCAACCCGTCGCAGGGCCGCGTTTCGTGGGTATCGCCGATCGCCCGTGCGCTGATCAAGGCGCGCAAGGGCGACACGGTTACCCTGCGCAGCCCGTCGGGCGAGGAACGGCTCGAGATCGTGGAGGTGAGCTACCGGTGAGCGTCATCCGCGAGTTCCGCGAGTTCGCGGTCAAGGGCAACGTCGTCGATCTTGCCGTCGCGGTGGTCATCGGCGCCGCGTTCGGCAAGATCATCGCCTCGCTGGTCGAGGACATCGTCATGCCCATCATCGGCACGCTCGGTGGCGTCGACTTCAAGAGCCTGATGTGGCAGGTGGGCGACGCGAAGATCCTCTACGGCAAGTTCATCCAGACCTGCGTCGACTTCGGCATCATCGCGCTGTCGATATTCCTCGCGGTCAAGTTGGTGAACTACCTGCGCCACAGGGACGAGCAGAAGCCGCCGGCGGCGGTGCCGCCGCGCCAGGAGCAGCTGCTCGAAGAAATCAGGGACCTGCTGAAGCGGAAGTAGGATCGCCCCCCCTGACAAGGGGGGTGGCCCGAAGGGCCGGGGGGTTTCGGTTTTAGTTTGCGCGCTCGCATAGCTCGCAAAACCCCCCGCTCGCTGCGCTCGCGACCCCCTTGTCAGGGGGTCGGCAGAAATCCATCAGTTCTTCTTCAGGTCGCCGGCGATCACCACCGAGATGCGCTTCGGATCGACGTGGCGCCGCAGCGCGGCGTTCACCTGGTCGGGCGTCAGCGCGGCGATCTGGCGCTCGAGCTCGATGTCCCAGGCGAAGGTGCGCTTCACGAAGAGGTAGGAGCCCAGGCGGCTGGCGAGGGCGCGGTCCTGCGTGCGCGCCAGACGACGCGCTTCGAGCACCGACTTCCTGCCTTCCGCGACCTCCTCGGCGCTGAAGCCCTTGGTGACCGCGGCTTCGATCTCCTCGCGGATCGCGCGCTCGACCCGGCTGCGGTTCTGCGGCGCGAAGATCGCGGAGACCCGGAACGCGCCCGACTCGTCGAGGGCGTGCGACTGGAAGGTGGTGTAGGTGCTGTAGGAGAGGCCCTCCTTCTCGCGCACGCGTAAGGGGACGCGCGAGGTGGAAGTGCCGCCGAGCAGGTGGTTCGCGACCACCATCGCCGGGAAGTCTGGATGGTCGTCGCGCATACGCACGTTCATGCCGCCGCGCAGCACCGCGTTGGCCTTGTCGGGGGTGAGCACATTGTCCTCGATCGCCGGCCGGTCGAAGTGGCGATACGGCACGCGCTCGAACGGGCGCGGGGTCTTCCAGCCGGCGAACAGCTCCTCCACGGCGCGCGCCACCTCGGCGGCATCGAATTCGCCCACCGCGACGAAATCCGCGCCCGTCGCGCCGAACAGCTCGCGGTAGCAGCGCTCGGCCTCCCGCAGGGAGGTCTTGCGCATCCACTCGATGCGCTCCTCGTTGGTCGGCGTGTAGTGGGGATGGCCCTTCGGATACACCTGCAGGTGGCGCGCGAGGCGCTCGCCGGCGAGCGCCGACGGGTCGCTGCGCTGCGCCTCGGCGCCGGTGATCGCGGCGCGGCGCAGCTCCTCGAACTCCTCTGCCGGGAAAGCGGGCTCGCGCAGCACCTGGGCCACCAGGCGCAGCGCCGGAACCAGGTTCTCGCGCTTCACCTCGATGCTCGCGCCGTCGCCGCCGATCGAGACGCTGGCGTTCAGCCGGTCGAAGGCGTCCTTGATCTGGGCGCGGCTCAACTTTTGCGTGCCGCGCATCAGCATGCCCCCGGCGAAGCTGCACGCCACTTCGCGGTTCATGAGGCTCTTCTCGTCGCCCCAGTGCAGCGCGAGGTTGGCCACCACGCGGCCGCCGCGAGTCTGCTTGGGCAGCAGCGCGGCGCGGATGCCGTTGGACAGCGTGCGCCGGAGCACGCGCGACTCGATGTTCTGCGGCGAGGGATCGAAGGCCTCGCCGAGGCGCACGCTCTCGCCGCCTTGGTAGCCGGCAAGCGCGGACTGCAGGTCGGGCGTCGGCGGGATCTCCGCGCGCTCGGGGCTTGCGGTCGGCACGAACATTCCGAGCACGCGGTTGGCCGGCTTGAGAAATTGCTCGGCGACACGCTGCACGTCCTCGAGCGCGACCTTGCGCAGCCGGTCGCGATACAGGAAGAACAGGCGCCAGTCGCCGATCGCGGCAAACTCCGACAGCGCGCGCACGAACGACGCGGTCTCGAGCTCGCTTTTCTCGAAGTCGTTCAGCAGCCGGGTGCGGGCCCGCTCGACTTCCTCGGCGGTGACCTTGTTCTGGCGCAGGTCTTCGACGACCTCGAGCAGTGCGTCGCGCGCCGCTTCCAGCTTGCCGTCCTTGGGCAGCGCGGCGCCGAAATAAATGAAGCCCGGGTCGTGCAGCCCGCGCTCGCCGCCCCAGATGGCGCTGGCAAGGCCTTTCTGCACCAGCGCGCGGTGCAGGCGCCCGGCCGGCACCTCGCCGAGCAGGCTGGCGAGCACATCGATCGCCGGGTAGTCGGGATGGCTGCCCGCCGCCACGCGGTACAGCGCGTTCACGATCTGGTTGTCGCCGATGCGCCGCAGGGTGACGTTGCGCTCGCCGTCCTGCGTCGGCTCCTGCGTATAGAAAACCGGCAGCTTGCGGGAGGGCTTCGGAATCGGCCCGAATTGCCTGCCGACGAGCTCGAGCGCGCGCGGCTCCTCGAAGCGCCCGGCGACGATGAGCAGCGCGTTGTCGGGCTGGTACCAGGTGCGGTAGAAGGCCTGCAGCTTGTCGATCGGCACCTGTTCGATATCCGAGCGCGAGCCGATGATCGGGTTGCCGTAGTTGTGCCAGGGGAAGGCGAGCTGCTGCATGCGCTGGAACAGCACGCTGCCGGGGTTGTTCTCGCCCGACTCGAACTCGTTGCGCACCACCGTCATCTCGCTGTCGAGATCGCTCTTGCGCACGAACGAGTTGACCATCCGGTCGGCCTCCATCCCGAGCGCCCACTCGAGGTTGTCGCCGCTCGCCGAAAGCGTCTCGAAGTAGTTGGTGCGGTCGTTGGAGGTGGTGCCGTTGTAGCGCCCGCCGCGGCGCGTGAGCTCCTCCTTGACGTTGGGATGGCCCTTGGAGCCCTTGAACAGGAGGTGCTCGAGCAGGTGCGCCATGCCCTTCTCGCCGTAGCTTTCGTGGCGCGAGCCGACGAAGTACACGATGTGCACGGTGACGGTGTCGATCCCGGGGTCGGGCAGCAGCAGCACGCGCAGGCCATTGGCGAGCCGGTACTCGCTCACGCCTTCGACGCTCACCACCTTTTGAGGAAGTTCCGCGCCCGCAGCGCCAAGCGCCACGAACCACAGCCACGTGAAGGCGAGAAGCCGTTTCATAGCAACCAGTCGAAAAAGTGCAGGGCGAGAAGGCCTGCGGCTATCGTAGCGAAGGTCATGCGCCAGCGCCACGCCACAGCAACTGCGACAGCGCCGGCGAGCAGGCGTTCATTTTCCGGACCCAGGGCGAGCTCGCCGCCTTGCAGGAGAATTTCCGGCGCCCAGATCGCGGTCAGCACCGCCGCCGGCACATAGCGCAGCGCGCGCCTGAGCAGCGGCGGCGTGTCGATGTCCGGCGGCAAGAGGAGGAACGACGCGCGCAGGGCGTACGTCACGAGCGCCATGCCGATCAGCGCGCCCCACAGGCTCATCGGGCTTTCCTCTCGAACAGCATGCCGATGACGATTCCGGTAAGCGCGGCAGCCGCGATCGACAGCTTGAGCGGCAGGGCGTGCGCGAGCACCACCGTCGCGCCGGCGGCGAGCGCCGCGGCCACCATCGCACGGTCGCGCAGCAGCGGCACCGACATCGCAATGAAGGCGAGCGGCGCGGCGAACTCGAGGCGCCACGATGCCGGCACGCCGGCGCCGATCACGATGCCGCCGAGCACCGCGAGCTGCCATCCCAGCCATACCGTGCTGCCGGCGCCGAGGTAATAGCCGAGCTTCCCCGAATCGTCGGGCCGGTCGGCGAAGCGCGCGAGCGTCAGGCCGTAGACGTTGTCCGCCAGGAGGTAGGCGATGAGCAGCCGCCAGCCGCGCGGCGCGTGCACGAAGTGCTGGCGCAGCGACGCGCTGTACATCATGAAGCGCAGGTTGATGAACAAGGTGGTGGCGACGATCAGCAGCGCCGGCGTGCCCGATGCGAGCAGCTGCGCCGAGGCCACCATCGATGCACCGGCGTAGATGATGATCGAGGCGAGCATCGCCATCAGCGGCGGGATGCCGCTCGCCACCATCGCCACGCCGGTGATGACGCCGAAAGGCACGATGCCCAGCAGCAGCGGCAAGGTCGCACGCCCGCCGGCTACGAAAGCGGATTTATCAAACACCATAAAAAACTCGGCCCCGTTAGGGGCCGAGGCTTGTCAAAAAAAAGTCGGACCTATTTCTTGCCGCGCTGCTCCCGCACGCAAGCCTTCAACTCCTCGCCCTGCTTGCCCTTGCAGGCCTCGCGGACGCGCTCGCGGTTCGCCTTGCGCTTGGCAACCTGGGCCTCGCAGGCCTTCGGATCCTTCGCTTGCGCGCACATCTCGCGCTGCATGCATTCGCGGTGCCCTTCGCCCTTCTGGGCTTCGCAGGCCTTGCGCGCCTTCTCGTGCGCGGCCTTCATCTTCGCCATGCGCTCCTCGCAGGCCTTGGGATCCTGGGCCTTCGAGCAGTCCATGCGGTGGCTGAACGCCGGCCTGGTCTTCGCCTTGCCGGCGTCGTCCTTCGGCGCCTGGGCGTAGAGGAGCGGGCTCGCGGCGAGCAGGGCGGCGCCGAGGAACATCGACAGTTTCATTGCAGATCTCCTAGGAGTGGGTGGGAATTCCCACCTCGTGAAACGCCCGACTGCGCTCGCCGCCGACCGCCTTTTGTAACCCTTTGTATCAGCCGAGCTGCTTCAGCATCGTGCCGGCGTCCGACACCTCGAACTTGCCCGGCGCCTCGACGTTGAGCTGCTTGATGACGCCGTTGTCCACCAGCATCGAGAAGCGCTGCGCGCGCGTGCCCATGCCGCGCGCGCTGAGGTCGAGCTCGAGGCCGAGCTTCCTCGTCCACTCGGCGCTGCCGTCGGCGAGGAAGCGGATCTTGCCCAGCGCCTTCTGGTCGCGGGCCCAGTGCGCCATCACGAACGCGTCGTTGGTGGCGATGCACCACACCTCGTTCACGCCCTTCTTCTTCAGGTTGTCCAGGTTCTGCGTGTAGCTTGGCACATGCTTGGCGGAGCAGGTCGGCGTATACGCCCCCGGCACCGCGAAAATCGCCACCTTCTTGCCCTTCACCGCGTCGGCGACGTTGACCTCCTTCGGTCCCATCGCGCAGCCGTTCGATGAATCGAATTCCGTGGTTTCCATCAGCTTGCCCTCGGGCAGCTTGTCGCCAACCTTGATCGCCATAGCGGGTCTCCTGTAGGTCGTCTTGGGGGAGGGCAGATGATACCGAAATGAGCCTCCAAGAACTCTCCGCAGCGTTCGTGTGTCATTGCATCATGGCAACCCTGGAAGGCGAGGTTCTTGGCCCCGAGACGCCCAAAGAGCGCGAAACCCGCGAGCGGCTGAACTTCATCGCCTGGCTGCTCGACAGCTCGATCCCGGTTCCCCGGACCAAGTGGACGATCGGCATCGACGCGCTGATCGGGCTGATCCCGTTCCTCGGCGATCTGATCGGGGTGTTGCTGTCGAGCTACATCCTCACCGAGGCGGGAAGAATGGGCGTCAGCAAAACGGTGCTCGCGCGCATGGGGTTCAACGTGGCGGTGGAGGGGCTGGTGGGGATCATTCCGTTTGCCGGCGACGTGTTCGATGCGGCGTGGAAGGCGAACCAGCGCAACGTGCGCCTCTTGAACGAATGGGTGGAGCGGCCGACCAAGGCGGAGAAGTCGAGCCGGGGCTTCCTGCTGATCGTGGTGCTGGGAATGGTGCTGCTGCTCGTCCTGTGCATGACGGCGGCGTTCTTTCTCGCACGCTGGCTGTGGGACCTGGCGGGCTGAAAAAGGGGCCAAACCCTGAAATTCCCGAAGCTGCCGAAGATCGGCAGGAATTGGTGGATCACCATCGCGACGTTCGTCGCGACGGCGTTCGGCGTGCTGCTGATCGCCAATCTCACGCTCGGCGACAAGAAGATCGACGAGCGCGTGCCGTCGCTCTACACGGTGGCCGATCCGCAGTTCGCGCGCGTGATGAACGTGCTCCTCGGGCCGGCGATCCTGCCCGGCAACCGGGTACAGGCGCTGGTCAACGGCGACCGGATCTTTCCCGCGATGCTGGGAGCGATCCGCGGCGCGCAGAAGACCATCACCTTCGAGACCTATGTGTGGTGGTCGGGCAAGATCGGCCAGGAGTTCACCGAAGCGCTCGCCGAGCGCGCGCGCGCCGGGGTGAAGGTGCACGTGATGTTCGACGCGGTGGGCAGCGGCAAGATCGACAAGAAAGCGATCGAGCAGATGGAAGGGGCGGGGGTCGAAGTGGCGAAATACAATCCCTGGCGCATCACGCACCTCGCGCAGATCAACAACCGCACCCACCGCAAGATCCTGGTGGTCGACGGGCGCATCGGCTTCACCGGCGGCGCCGGCATCGGCGACGAGTGGGCCGGCGACGCGCAGGACCCCGAGCACTGGCGCGACACGCATTTCCGCGTCGAGGGGCCGGCGGTCGCGCAGATGCAGGCGGCCTTCATGGAGAACTGGATCGAGACCACCGGCGTGGTGCTGCACGGCGCGGAATACTTCCCGCCGCTCGGGCGCGCCGGCAGCCACGGCGCGCAGTTCTTCGTCAGCTCCCCCGGCGGCGGCGGCGAGAGCGCGCAGCTCATGTACCTGCTGTCGATCGCCGCGGCGGCGAAGACAATTCGCCTCTCGGCGTCGTATTTCGTGCCCGACAACGTCGAGGTGCGCGCGCTGGTCGCCGCGCGCAAGCGCGGGGTGCGCGTCCAGATCATCGTCCCCGGCCGCGAGAACGACTCCGAGCTGGTGCGGCGCGCCTCGCGCTCGACCTGGGGCGAGCTGCTGCGCGGCGGGGTCGAGATCTACGAGTTCCAGCCGACGATGTACCACGTCAAGGTGATGGTGGTCGACGAGCTGTGGACATCGGTGGGGTCGACCAACTTTGACGCGCGCTCCTTCAGCGTCAACGACGAAGCAAATTTGAACATTCTGGACAAGGCATTTGCGAAAACCCAGGTCATGATCTTCGACGACGACCTGCGGCGCTCGCGGCGGGTCTCGGTGCAGGAGTGGGAGAACCGCCCCTGGACCGAGAAGCTGTGGGAGCACACGATGGGGTTGCTCAGCTCGCAGCTGTAGGCGTACGCTGGCACGATGGGGTTGCGATCGATCATCGTCGGAATGGCGATTGCGGCGCCGCTGTTGCTGATGTCTTGCGGCCTGGGCGTGCGCTTCGGGCTGTGGGGCTACAGCGCCGGGTTCATGCTGCTGCGCTGGTCGCTGATCGTCGGCCTCGCCGCCGCCGCCGGCGCGCTGGTCGGGCTCTCGATCCCGCGCGTGCGCCGCGGCTTCGTCCTGCCGCTGGTCATCGCGCTTGCGCTAGGCCTCGGCACCGCGTTCGTGCCCTTCGAGTTCCAGCGCCGGGCGCGCGCGGTTCCGCCGATCAACGACATCGCCACCGATCTGCAGACACCGTACGCCGACCAGCAGCGCAAGGCCTATCCGGACATCCAGCCGCTCAGGCTCCCCGTCCCCCCGGCGCAGGCCTACCCGGAGGCCCTGGCGGCGGCCCAGGCGATGGGCTGGGAGATCGTCAGCAAGGACCCGGCGGCCGGCCGCTTCGAGGCGGTCGACACGACTTTATGGTTCGGCTTCAAGGACGACGTGACGGTGCGGGTGGCCGCAGACGGCGCGGGCAGCCGTATCGACGTGCGCTCGAAGTCGCGGGTCGGCAAGAGCGACATCGGCACCAACGCCAAGCGCGTCCGGGCCTACCTGCAGCGCCTGAGGTGATTTAGGGGTATTCTTAAGGCTGTTGCGCAGCTAAAAGGGGCAGGCCCATGAAAACAATCGTTCTTCTCGTGTCCATGATGGCCGCCACGACGGTCTGGGGACAGGCTGACAAGCCTGTTGCGAAACCTCCAACTCAAGAAACTGCGAAACCCGCCTCGGCCAAAATGGCGGCGAGGAAGCCGAGTCCCAAGCGCCTGGAGGACGCGAGGCATTGCCTGGAGCGCCCCACCAACACCGAGATCATCAAGTGCGCAGAAGCGTACCTCTAGACGGCGGGCCGAGCTTGAGCGAGCCATCCGGCGCTTTCCCGGCCGGATCCACCGCGACGTAGAAGTCGCTCTTTCCGCGCCGCACGAGCAGCGCGAGCTTGCCTTCGCGCTGCGCGGAGAGGAGCTTGCTGAATTCCTCGAGGTTGCTGATCTGGCGCTGGTTGACGCCGTAGACCACGTCGCCGATGCGCAGCCCGGCCCGCTCGGCCAGCACGCCGGACTTCACCACCACCAGCCCGTAGGAAAGTCCTATCGAGCGCAGCATGCTCGGCGGCAGCTCGCGCAGGCTTAGCCCCAGGATCCCCGGGCTCTCGATGGTCACCAGGCGCATATGATCGTCGGCGGCCTCGCACGCGGCGAGGGCAAGGAGCAGGACTAATGCCAACCGGCGCATTGCGCTTTCCTAAAAATCGGGCTCTAACCCGAATTGGCCATGCAAGCCGCGAGCCCGCTGGCACATCGCGTAACTGTTTCCGTCGCCGCGTAAGTTTTTCCGCCGCGTCATCAGCCCACCGGAACCGTGACGTAGAGCGCGCCTTCGCCGCGGCGCACGAGGAGGGCGACGGTCTCGCCCTTCTCGCGTGCGGCGATCAGCTTGTCGAATTCCTCCAGGCTCGCGAACTTGCTCTGGTTGACGGCGATGATTACGTCCCCGGGCTGGATCGGGCTGCCTTCGGCGCTGCGGCTGACATCGGTCACCAGCACGCCGTAGTCGACGCCGAGCGTCTTGCGCTCGGCCGCCGGCAGCTCGCGCACGGCCAGACCGAGACGATTGGTTTCCTTCGCCTGCGGCTCGGCCTTTGCGTCGGCCTCGGCCGTCACTTCGCCGACGCTGACGCGCAAGGTCTCGTGCTTGCCGTTCCTCCACACCGTCATGGTCGCGTCGGCGCCGGGCTTGATGGCGGCGACCAGGCGCGGCAGCTCGTTCGGGTCGTCGATCTTCTTGCCGTTCCACTGGAGCACCACGTCGCCTATCTGGACGCCCGCCTTCTCGGCCGGGGCGCCCGGTTCGACCGCCACCACCACGGCGCCGCTCGTGGCGTCCATCTTGAACGACTGCGCGAGCTCCTTGGTGAGGGGCTGGATGCCGATGCCGATCCTGCCGCGCGTCACCTTGCCGGTCGAGCGCAGCTGCTTCGCCACGTCGAGCGCGACCTCGATCGGGATCGCGAAGGACACGCCCATGTAGCCGCCGGTGCCGCTATAAATCATGGAGTTCACGCCCACCACCTCGCCCTGGAGGTTGAGCAGCGGCCCCCCCGAGTTGCCGGGATTGATGGCGACGTCGGTCTGGATGAAGGACACGTAGGCGTCGTCCGGCAGCGAGCGTCCCTTGGCGCTGACGATGCCGGCGGTGATGGTGTTGGCGAAGCCGAAAGGCGAACCGATCGCCGCCACCCACTCGCCGGGCTCGACCTTGGAGGAGTCGCCTAGCGTGACGACCGGCAGGCCGCTGGCGTCGATCTTGAGCAGAGCGATGTCGGTGCGCTTGTCGACGCCGATCACCTTCGCCTTGAACTCGCGCTTGGCATCGGCGAGCTTCACCATGACGTCGTCGAAGCCCGCCACCACGTGCGCGTTGGTGAGGACGAAGCCGTCCTGGCTGATGATGAATCCCGAGCCCATGCCCTGGCGCGGCTGGCCGCGCTCGCCGGGACCCTGCTCGGGGGCAAAGCGGCGGAAGAACTCAAGGAGCGGATCCTCCGGCGCCTGTCCGCGGGCGCCGGGGGCGGGAGGGGAGCCAGGGGCGCCGCCCGGCGCCGCGGCCGGCTTGCGCGTGGTAATCACGTTCACCACGGCGGGGCCCTGCTTCTTCATCAACGGCTTGAAGTCCGGCAGGCGGTTTTGGGCATGCAGCGTTCCGGAAACGACCAGCGCGAGGAGCAGCGGGATTTTTTTCATGGAGCTAGGCCTTGCAGGGGTTGCGGGAGATGGCCCGGACGAGTCGCTTGGGGACCGGGTCGTGGGCGGCCCAAGTGAGCAGCATCGCTTCGACCAGTTGATGGTTCGGGGTGGTGGCCACCACCGCGCCGTTGACCCGCAAGCTCACGCCGGGGCCGGGTGCGTAGGCGACGCTGATCACGTCGCCGGGGCGCAGCTCGTGGTAGGCCTCGCGCACGCGCTTCAGATCGTCGCCGCCGAGCTGCTGCTCGAGCGTGCGGCGCCACTTCTTCGGGATCTCGGAGGGCATGAAGGTCTTGCTGCGCAGCTCGATCTGCAACGCCTTGGGGCGCGCTGGATCCTGCATCACCGCGACCGGCGACTCGCGCGGCGGCACGTACAGCGCAGCGTGGTAGTGCTTGATCCCCAGCGTCTCGCGCAGCGCGCAGCTCGCAGCCGAGAGGGACTGGTTGCCGACCTGCACGCCCGCGGGCAATGCATCGGCATTGGACGCCATCAGCGCCACCAGGAACAGGCCGAGGCGTCCCATACGGATACGGTTCTGCAAAAAACAGTCCCGGTACGATTCATGCAACCGGATTGGCCATGAAGCCCCACCACCTCCTTCTCATCGTCTGTTCGCTGGCGCTTGGCGCCTGCGCCATGAGCTCTGCGCCGAGCGCCGAGATCCGGGCGGCGAAAGCCGTCGTCGCCGATGTCGAGCCGTTGGCGATGCAATACGCGCCGCATGAGCTGCAGGCCGCGAAGGACAAGCTCTCGCGCGCCGAGGCCGCCATGACGCGCTACGACTACGTGCTCGCGGGCTGGCTCGCCGAGGAAGCCCAGGCCGACGCCAGGCTCGCCAAGTCCCTCGCCGAATCCGAGCGCAAGCGCCGCGAGGTGGCCGAGGTCGACAAGGGCATCCAGGATCTCAGGCAGCAGCTCGAGCGGAGGCAGCAATGAACCGGATCAAGGCAGTTGTACTCGCGGCGCTGATGGCGGGCTGCGCAAGCACGCCGCCCGCGGACGAAACGCTCAACTCTGCGCGCGCGTCGGTTGGCGCGGCGCGATCCGATCCGCAGGTGGTCAAGTTCGCCAGCGCGGAGCTGGACGAGGCGAGCCGCTCGCTCGCCGCCGCCGAGCACCTCTGGCAGCGCGGCGCCGGCTCGCAGGAGATCGCGCACCAGGCTTATCTCGCGCAGCAGCGCGCGCGCATCGCGCGCGAGGTCGCCATGTCGCGCGCCGCCGAAGCGGAATTGGCGAAGGCGCCCGAGCAGCGCGAGCGCGTGGTGCTCGAGTCGCGCCTGCGCGAAGCCGAGCAGGCGCGCGAGAAGGCGGAAGCCTTGGCGCGGGAAGCCGAGGCGAAAAATCAAGCCATGGAGAGGCAGGCCGCCATGGAAAGACAGGCCGCCACGCAAAGCCAGACCGAACGCGCCCGGGCGCAGGTGCAGCTCGACGCCCAGATCGCCCAGTTGCCCGCGAAGCAAACCGAGCGCGGCTGGGTGCTCACGCTGGGCGAGGACCTGTTCGCCGACGGCCAGGCGAGCCTTGCAGCCGACGGGCGGCGCTCGATCGAGACCCTGGCGCGCGTGCTGCGCGAGCATCCGCAACGCAACGTGGTCATCGAGGCCTTTACCGACAACAGCGGTGGCGAGATCGCCAGCCGCGTGCTATCGGAGCGCCGCGCGCGCGCCGTGCGCGACGCGCTGGTGCAGGCGGGCGTCGCAGCCCAGCGCATCGACGCGCGCGGCATGGGCGCGTCGTTCCCTCTCGCCGGCAACGACGACCCGGCCGGGCGGCAGAGGAACCGGCGCGTCGAGATCCTCATCCCCCAGGACGAAAGCACCGCGCGTGCAGGAACCGGCGCCACCCGCTAACCCTTTCCCACCCTTCAAAAAGGAATCCTCATGAAATACCGCATTCCCAATCTGCAATTCCATCGCAACAGCCATCAGTATCTGCCTGTCGGCGTGGTCGCCGTTGCCGCCTTCGGCATCGGCGCCGCGCTCATGTACTTCTTCGACCCGGTTTCCGGGCGCCGCCGGCGCGCGCTGGTGCGCGACCAGGCCGTGCACTACGGCAACGAGGTCCGCGAGACCACCGCTGCCACCGCCCAAGACCTGGGTAACCGCGCCAAGGGGCTGTATGCCGGGGCGCGCAACCTCGCCGGGCGCAAGCTGCCGCAGCAGGAGGAACAAATCCCGGCGACTGAATGGGAACAGCCGCGCGTCTAGGCGATTGACATGGCGAGCGCGGCCCGGCGGCCGCGCTCCATGTCTATGGTCCGCAAGAGGAGCAATCCCACCACGAAATACACGCCGGTGGCGAGCAGTCCGAGCCGGTGGTTGCCGGCGAACACCAGGGTCACCACGCCGTAGGTGAGCGGGCCGAAGATCGACGCTGCCTTGACCGACAGGCCCCACAGGCCGAAGAACTCCGCCAGGCGCGCCGGCGGCGCAAGATAGCCGACGATCGCGCGCCCGGCAGCCTGCGACGAGCCCATGCACAGGCCGGCGAGGTTAGCCGCGATCCAGAAGGAGAAAGTCGAGGTCGAGAAAGCGGCGATCAAGACCATGACGATCCAGCCGATCAGCGTGACTGCCACGGCGCGGACGTGGCCGATGGCGTCCTGCAGGTAGCCGAAGCCGAAAGCGCCGATCGCCGCCGTGATGTTGACTACCAGGATGAGAGTGATGGTCTGCTGGGTGGTGAACTTCATTGCCTGCTCAGCGTAGATCGCGGCGAGCGAGATCACCGCGGTGATACCCGCCTGGTAGAACAGGATGCAGAGCAGGAAGCGCTTCAGGTCCCGGTAGCGCTGGGCTTCCCGCAGGGTCTCGCGCACCCGGGCCCAGGGGTTTTCCACGCGCGGTTGCGGCAGTGCTCTTTCCTTCAGGAAGAGGAAGGTCGGCGTTGCGGCGATGGCGAAGAACGCCGCGGTGATCAGCATCGTTACCGGCACGAAATCCGCTGCAGTGCTTCCTCTTGCCTGTTCACTTGTTACGTAAAACAGGCAAATGCCGAGCGCCGCCAAGCCGCCGAGGTAGCCGAAGCTCCAGCCCCAGCCCGAGACGCGGCCCATGGCGCGGGAGTCGGCGAGCTCCGGCAGAAAGGCGGCGATCAGGTTCTCGCCGGCGCCGAAGAAGTAGTTGGACAGAACGATCAGGCCGAGGGCGAGCCACACCGCGCCCGGCGCGGCGAAGTCGAGCAGCGCGGTGAAGATCACGCAGCCGACGGTGGTGAAGAAGAGCAGCTTCTTCTTCGCCGCGTGCGCGTCCGCCCAGGCGCCGAGCAGCGGGCCGGTGACCAGGATCACGGCGTACGAGACCGAAAGCGCGGCGGTCCACGCAAACGTGGCCCAGGGAGCGTTTCCGGCGACGACGCCGACGAAGTAGGCGCTGAAGACCGCCGTGATGACGACGGTGGTGTAGGCGGAGTTCGCGAAGTCGTACATGCTCCACGCCCAGACTTCGCGGATCCGGACGTTCGAGGCGAGGGCCGAGCGCATGGCCGGATTGTGGCCGCAATCGCGCTCGGCGTCGAAGCGCCTAGTTCTTGCCGGGCTCCTGCAGGAGGTTGCGGTCGATCAGGGTGATCTCGATGCGGCGGTTCTTCTGGCGTCCTTCCGGGCTGTCGTTGGGCGCGACCGGCGCGTACTCGGCGCGGCCGGTGGCGATCAGGCGCTCTGGCGCAATGCCCGCGTCCTGCAGGAAGCGCACCACGGTCGTCGCGCGCGCGGCCGACAGCTCCCAGTTGGAGGGGAACACCTTCTGCAGCCCCTTGGTGATCGGCACGTTGTCGGTATGGCCGACGATGCGGATCGCCTTGTCCTCGTAGGACTTCATCGCGTCGGCGACCTTCTTCAGCACCTCCTTGCCGGTCTCCTTGAGCGCCGCCCGGCCGGAATCGAAGAACAGCTGCTCGGCCACGTCGACCGTCAGCATGTCCTTGTAGCGCCGTACCTGGAGCTGGCCCTTCTGCACCTCCTGGCTGAGGTCGGCGACCAGCGCGTCGTACTGCGCCTGCGATTGCTTGCTGGCGCTCAGCAGCTGCGACCTCTGGCTCTCGAGTGCCTCGTTCTGCGCGCGCAACTGGGCCTGCTCGCGCTCGAGCGCGGCCTTGTCCTGCTCCAGGGAGGTCTTCTGCTGCTCCAGGGAAGTCTTCTGCTGCTCCAAGGAAGTCTTCTGCTGCTGGAGCGAATTCCTCTGGCCTTCGAGCGCCGAGCGCTGCGTCTGCAGGTCCTGGAGCTGCTGCTCGAGCGCCGTGCGCTGGCTTTGCAGCGCACCGACCTCCTGGTTCTTCTCTCCTTGCAGCTTGTCGTAGGTTTCCTGCGTAACGCAGCCGCCCAGCATGAGAGCCGCCGCTACCGCCGCACTGCCTAGATACGAATATTTGCCGATCATTATTACCTCCTGCATGTTGCCCCTACGACTGCAGGATAACCGAGTCATTGGACCAAGGTCATGCGTACCGGTATAGTCTTGATTTGATGCAGCAAGCGGTCAAAACAGCAGCCGGCGAGCACCGGCTCACCCTGGGAGAGATCCTCGACTGGCTGGTCGGCGACCAGCTAGTCGCCGCCGAGGCCGCCGAGGCGCTGAAGAAGGAGCGCCGCTACTACCGCGGCACGGTGCATCCGCTCGTCATCGTCGCCGACCAGAAGTGGAAGAAGGGCGGCACGGCGCTGACGCTGGACTACCTCAGCGAATGGCTGGCGAAGCGCTTCGGCATGGAATACCTGCACATCGACCCGCTGAAGATCGACTTTGCCGCGGTGACCGAGGTGATGTCCTCGGCGTACGCGACGCGCTTCCGCATCCTGCCGATCGGCCTGAGCGCGAAAGAAGCGCTCATCGCCACCGCCGAGCCGAACCTGCGCGACTGGGAGCCCGAGCTCGCGCGCATGATCAAGCGCGAGATCAGGCGCGTGATCGCCAATCCGACCGACATCGAGCGCTTCCAGGTCGAGTTCTACAACCTCGCCAAATCGATCAAGGGGGCCAAGCGCAAGGCCGACGGTGGCAGCTCGCTCTCCAACTTCGAGCAGCTGGTCGAGCTCGGCAAGGAAAACAAGCTTATCGACGCCAACGACGCGCACGTGGTGCACGTGGTCGACTGGCTGTGGCAGTACGCATTCGAGCAGCGCGCGAGCGACATCCACATCGAGCCGCGCCGCGACCAGGGCATCGTGCGCTTTCGCATCGATGGCGTGCTGCACCAGGTCTACCAGATCCCGGCGGCGGTGCTTGTCGCGATGACCAGCCGCATCAAGATCCTCGGGCGCATGGACGTGGTCGAGAAGCGCCGCCCGCAGGACGGGCGCATCAAGACGCGCACGCTCGATGGCGCCGAGGTCGAGCTGCGCCTGTCTACCCTGCCCACCGCCTTCGGCGAGAAGATCGTGATGCGCATCTTCGACCCGGAGGTGCTGGTGCGCGACTTCGCCGAGCTCGGCTTCTCGGACGAGGACGTGAAGCGCTGGCGGGACATGACCGCGCGCTCCAACGGCATCGTGCTGGTCACCGGCCCGACCGGCTCGGGCAAGACCACCACCCTGTATTCGACGCTGAAGAGCCTCGCCACGCCGGAAGTCAATGTCTGCACCATCGAGGACCCGATCGAGATGGTCGAGCCCGCGTTCAACCAGATGCAGGTGCAGCAGGCGATCGACCTGGGCTTCGCCGAGGGCGTGCGCGCGCTGATGCGCCAGGACCCCGACATCATCATGGTGGGCGAGATCAGGGATCTCGAGACCGCCGAGATGGCGGTGCAGTCGGCGCTCACCGGCCATCTCGTGCTCTCCACCCTGCACACCAACGACGCGGCTTCCGCGCTGACGCGCCTGATGGAGCTCGGCCTCGCGCCCTATCTGCTGAACGCGACGCTGAACGGCGTGATGGCGCAGCGCCTGGTGCGCACGCTGTGCAAGCATTGCAAGCAGAGCTTCGAGCTCAACCGGGCCGAGGACCATGCGGCGTGGGGCGCTCTGGTCGCGCCGTGGAAGGCGAACCCCCCGGCGCGCCTGTACCGGCCGGTCGGCTGCCTCGAGTGCCGCATGACCGGCTACATGGGCAGGATCGGGATCTACGAAACCCTGCTGTTTACCGGCCCGCTCAAATCCCTGATTGCTTCGGGCGCCGACGTGGCGGCGGTGCGCGAGCAGGGGTTCAAGGAGGGCATGAAAGCGCTGCGCGTCAGCGGGGCGATGAAGGTGGCCGCCGGGGTCACCACCATCGAGGAAATCCTCAAGGTCGCGCCGCCGGTGCGCGACGCCGCGTCCAGCTAGGCCGTGCTGCACGACGCGCTGATCCTCGCCGGCATCTCCGGCGGCATCGTCTATTGCGTGATGGTCCTCATTGCGCGGCGCCAGGCCGCGCGCCTCGCCGATGCGATCGCCGCCGAGGCGCGCTTTCGCAGCCTGACCGAGCTGTCGGCAGACTGGTTCTGGGAGACCGACGCCGAGCACCGTATCACCTGGCTCTCGGGCGGCACCCCAGTCGCCACCTTCTTCGGCAACACGCCGACCTATGGCAAGCGCTTCTGGGAGCTGCCGCGGGTCGAAGTCGAGCCCCGCGCGCTCGCCGCGCACATGGAGCGCCTCGACGAGCAGCTGCCGTTCTTCGACCTCGAGATCGCGCGCACGGACGAGCGCGGCGCACGCCAGATCCACATCATCTCGGGCAAGGCGCGCGCCGGCGCCGCAGGGCGCTTCCACGGCTACCGCGGCGTTGGGCGCGACGTCACCGAACAGCGCAGCGCCGAGCGCCGGCTGGCGGAGGCGAATCTGGCCGACATCGACGGGCGCAAGCGCGCCGAGGCTGCGCTGCGGGAGACCGAGGAGCGCTACCGCTCGCTGGTCACGGTGGGCGAGCAGCGCTTCCGCGACCTCGTCGAGGCCTCGGGCGAGTACGTCTGGGAGACAGACGCCCAGTGGCGCTTCACTTATCTTTCCGAGCGCGTCGAGGCGGTGCTCGGCTACTCGCGCACCGAATTGCTGGGCAAGACCCCCAAGGATTTCATGCCGCTCGGCGAAGAGCGGGTAGTGGAGGAATGGCTGGCGAAGAACGGCGGCGCCGGGCGGCCCTTCCGCGACATGCTGCACCGCTCGATCCACAAGTCCGGCGCCGTGGTGTGGCAGGCGGTGAGCGGCGCGCCGATCTTCGAAGGCGGCCGCCTGATGGGCTACCGCGGCACCGCCGCGGACCTCACCGCGCGCAAGCAGGCCGACGCGCGCATCGAGCACCTGGCAACGCGCGACGCGCTGACCGGCCTTCCCAACCGCTCGCTTCTCGCCGAGCGCGCCGGACAGGCGATCCTGGGCGCCGCGCGCAGCCGCGCGCGCCTCGCGCTGCTCTCCATCGATCTCGATCGCTTCAAGCTGGTCAACCAGACGCTCGGCCACGGCGCCGGCGATGCGCTGCTGCGCGCGGTCGCGGAGCGGCTGCAAAGCGCCCTGCGCCGGGAGGACACGCTGGCTCGCCTCGGCGGCGACGATTTCGCGCTGCTCTGGAACGGCCTCAAGTCGAGCGAGGAGGCCGAGCAGCTCGCGCAGCGGGTGCTCGCCATCCTGGCGCGGCCGTTCGGCCTCGAGGGCCGCGCGCTGCATGTCGGCGCCTCGATCGGCATCGCCCTGTACCCGGGCGACGGCCGCGACTTCGCCGAGCTCCTTCGCAACGCCGACGCCGCGATGTACCACGCCAAGGAGGGCGGTCGCGGCACCTGGCGCTGCTACCAGCCAGAGCTCGGCGCGCGCGCCGCCGGGCGCCTGCAGGTGGAAAACGAGCTGCGCAGCGCGCTGGCGCGCAGCGAGCTGGTGCTGCACTGGCAGCCGGTGGTGCGCGGCCGCGGCGACATCGTCGGCGCCGAGGCGCTGGTGCGCTGGCAGCATCCGGTGCGCGGCCTGCTGCTGCCCGATGAGTTCGTGCCCCTCGCCGAGGAATGCGGGCTGATCCGCGCGGTCGGCGAATGGACCTTGGAGCGCGCGCTGTCGCAGGTCGGCGCCTGGCAGCGCTCGCTGCCCGGAACGCCGTGGTTCGCGGTGAACGTTTCGGCTCCCGAGCTCGCCCAGGGGGATGCGTATGTCGAAAAAATTAGAAACGCATTGAAGGAAAATGATGTCGACGGCAGCCGCATCGAGCTGGAAGTCACCGAGCGCGCGCTGATGTCGCACTTGCACGAAAACCTCGAGACGCTGCGCCGCATCGGCGAGCTCGGCGTGCGCCTGGCGATCGACGACTTCGGCACCGGCTACTCCAGCCTCGCGTACCTGCGGCGCCTGCCCATCGACAAGCTGAAGATCGATCGCCTGTTTCTGCGCAGCATCGACTCCAACGCCGCCGACGAGGCGATCGTGCGCACCATCGCCTCGCTGGCCAGGACCCTGGGCCTCGCGGTCGCCGCCGAGGGCATCGAGGGCGGCCCGCAGCTTGAGCGCCTGCTCGCGCTCGGCTGCGAGCAGTGGCAGGGGCACTACTTCAGCGAGTCGCTCGACGCCGCCGGCTTCGAGAAGCTCGTGACGGCCGGCCGGCTGCGGAACCTGCCAGCCGCAAATCAGACGCCGTAGCTTTTCGTATCGCAGCAAGATCGGCGGCCGAGATCAAGCCCTCGGCCGCGGCATGCGCTGCGGCGAATTCGCTGTCGGGCGCGAGCAGCAGCTGGCATTTGGTCTTCGCCACCTCCGCGATCAGCCGGTCGATGGCCGCGCCGCGCGCCGGGTCGCGGTGCGCGGCGCGGATATAGATCACGCGGATGCGCTGCGGGTGGCGCCGCACGATGGCGCTGTAGATCTCGGGGTCCTGCTCGGCGCTGTCGCCGACGAGGATGAACTCGAGCGCCGGATACGTGCCGAGGATGTCCTCGATTGCCCGCGTCTTGTGGTCCTTCTCCATGCGCAGCCCGAAATCGCGCAGCAGCAGAGGGCCGGCGGGCAGCCCCTGCACCTGCAGATACTCGACGAGCGGCACGTACAGGTTCCAGGGGCTCTTCGACACGTAGAAAAAGGGGTTCACGGCGCTCTCGAGCGCGCGGTAGAAGGCGGCGACGCCCTTGAAAGGCTTGCGCGTACGCGCGTTGCTGAGCGCGATCGATACGATCATCCGCAGCTTGCGGCTGGCGTTGCTGTACACCACCGTGTCGTCGATGTCGCTGATCACGCCGAACGCGGCCCGCGGGGAGGGCACCAGCACCCGGCCGGTGGCACGCACCGCCGGGCGATCGGCGAGCTCGAGCTCGATGTCGTTCCATCCCGCCGCGGCCGGCCCCGCCAGCTCGATGCTGAAATAGCCCTGGCGATCAGAAAGGGTTTCCACGCCTGACGCAGCGAAACTGGCGATTACTTTGGCGCGCGGAACGACATCGCTCTCCATGCGCTTGAAGAAGGCCACCAGGTTGCGCCAGCGCCGCTCGGTCTGCGCGGCAGGCTGGAAGCCCTCATCCTGGAGCACGCGTCCGCAGAGCCGCAGCTTCTGCGGCGTGCCGTAGCCCAGGTACGGCAGGATGATCACGGGATCCCGCGCGAACCGCGCCGACAGCGCGCGGAGGAGGGACTTGCGCCTGTCTAGCGCGAGTTTTTCAGCAGCAGCGACGACAGCGCCCAGGAGATCAGGCTGTAGACGATGGCGCCGAACACCGCGGCCCAGAAGCCGGTGACGTGGAAGCCTTCCAGGATGTTCGCCACGCCGAGGAACAGCAGCCCGTTGATGACGAAGATGAACAGGCCCAGCGTGAGGATGGTCACCGGCAGGGTAAGCAGCACCAGCACTGGGCGGATGACCGTGTTGACTAGGCCGAGGATCAGGGCCGCGATGAGCGCCGCGCCGAAGCTGGAGACGCTGATGCCGGGAAAGAGATACGCGACCGCGATCAGCGCCACCGCGTTGATGAGCCACACCAAAAGCAGCCGCAGGATCATTTAAATGGGGTCTGTCCCTGTTTTTCTCACTGTTTTTTCATCTGGCCTTCGGCGCGACGTTCACGCCCGGCACCTTGTGGCGCTCGATCGCCTGCGCGACGAAGCCCGAGGCCTTCACGTCCTCGGCGAACTCGCGCAGGTACTTGGCGGCCTGCTCGCGGGCCTTCGGGGTGCCGATAGCCTGCTGCACGCCGGTGATCTGGCCATCGAGGATGCGCGAGCCGCCGAGCTTCGCGGCGTCCTGCGCGAGACGCGGCTTGAGGCCGGCGAGCGCCTCGAGCTTCTGCTCGACAAAATAATCGTAGGAGGCATCGATGCCGGGCGCGCGCACCAGTTTCGCCCGCTTGAGCGTGCGCGTCAGGTACAGGTCGTAGGCGCTCTTCTCCGATACGGAGATCCTTGTCCCCTCGCGGTCCACGTCGGCGATGCTGCGGATCGGCGAGCCGGCGGGGACGAGGAAGGTCACCGGGATTTCGAGGTAGGCGGCCGAGAAGGCGATCTCGCTGGCGCGCGTGGGCTCGGCGCCGAGGAAGGCCACGTCCCATGCGCCGGCCTTGACCGCGTCGGCGAGCTTGCCGGCGGCGTCGAACTTGACGTACTCGATCGGCAGTCCCAGCCGGCGTGCGAGCTCGCGCGCAAGATCCGGCGCGATGCCGCGCGGCTCGCCATCGGGACCGTCGCCCAGCACAAGGAGGAAGTTCTGGTAGTTCAGCCCGACGCGCAGCGTGCCGGTTGGTGCGATTTCTTTTTTCATGGGTTCGCGGCGTAGAAAAGGTTGGTCTGGCTCTTGATGTCGAGGATTCTAAAGCCGCTGAAACCGGCCTCGCGCACCACCCGCTCGGTCCCGGCGGGCCCGAGGCAGGTGCCGAGGCCGGGCCCCCCGGCCGCCAGCGACTGCGTCATGCAGTGGAAAATGCTGAAGCCGTAGAACATCGTCGCTACCGGGTTGCGATTGTCCTCGAGCCGGTCGGCGGCCTTCGGCTCGATGATGAACAGCGTGCCGCCGGGCTCGAGCAGCTCGCGCACTTCCTGCAGCGTTTTCACCGGCTCGGCCAGGTCGTGCACGGCGTCGCAGAGGGTGATCAAGTCGAATTTTTTCCCGGCCGGCTTGCGGTCGCGGAAGTCGATCCGGCCTTCGAGTCCTGCCGCCGTGGCGGCCTTGGTCGCTTCCGTCACGGAGGCGAGGTCGACGTCGTAGCCCGTGACCTCGGCCTGAGGAAACGCCTTTGCCAGCGCGATGCACACGCGGCCCGCGCCGCAGCCGAAATCGAGCACCCGTCCGCCCGAGCGCAGCCGCTCGACGCTGCCAGGCAGCGCCTTCAGCCAGTAGTCGGCAAAGCGCAATTCGTACTGGCCGCGGTTGATGAGGTCGAGCGCGTGCACGCCCTCGGGTCCGTACTCGTGAAAGTGCACGCCGCCGCCCTTCTGGAAGGACTCGGCGACCTTCGGCGCGACTTTCATCAGCACCGGCACCATCTCGAACAGCCCGCCGACGAAATGGTCGGTGCCCTCGGAAGCGAGGAAGAACGCGTGCTCGTCGGGCAGGCGGTAGCTCTGGCCGCTCGAGTCGTACTCCACATAGCCCGCGCTGACCATTCCTTTTAACCATTCCTCGACGTAGCGCGGCTGCAGCTTCGAGTCGCGCACCACGTCTTCCAGCCGCAGCGGACCCTTTCCGGCCATGGCGCGGAAAAGTCCCGTGCGCGCGCCGACGAACACCATCCCCGCGGTCATGGCGCCGGCCATGTCGCGAAACAGCTTGTCCAGCGACTGCTTTACCTTCTCCTTGTCCATCGGGCAACTGTACACTCGCCGCGATGATAGCGACCAGCCCGGTCACGCTCGAAGGCAACGGCGTTCGCCTCGAACCGCTGACTCGCCAGCACCGCGACGGACTGGACGCGGCCGCGGCCGACGGCAAGCTGTGGGAGCTGTGGTTCACTACGGTGCCCGAGCCCGGGCAGACCGATGCCTACATCGAAGCCGCGCTCGCCGGCCAGGAGGCGGGAAACATGCTGCCCTGGACGGTGCGCGAGCTCTCGACCGGGACCATCATCGGCACTACGCGCTACCACGACATCATCGCCGCCGCCGGGCGCGTCGAGATCGGCTACACCTGGTATGGCCAGCGCTGGCAGCGCAGCCACGTCAACACCGCCTGCAAGCTGCTATTGCTCGCGCATGCGTTCGACAAGCTGGGCTGCAAGGTCGTCGGCCTGCGCACCGACAACTTCAACTTCGCCTCGCAGCGCGCCATCGAGGCGCTGGGCGCGAAGAAGGACGGCGTCATCCGGCACCACTGGCCGCGCCGCGACGGCAGCGTGCGCGACACGGTGATGTACAGCATCCTCGCAGCCGAATGGCCCGACGTGCGCAAGCACCTCGAGCTGCGCCTCGCGCGTCACGCGTAGTCAGAGGTAGCCGAGCGCGTCCAGCTCGCGTTCGCACTGCGCGGGGTCCTCGAAGCGCAGCGTGCGGATGCCGAGCTGCGCGGCGGCCTTCAGGTTCACTTCCACGTC
>DASQGB010000130.1:0-18757 GCA_035632815.1 Burkholderiales bacterium
TGGCCAGGGTCGCAACGCGCTTATCGAGCACTGCGTCCTCGGCCGACACGCTGAAAGCGACAAACAGGAGCAATAACAGCTTAACCACGTGCGTTCAGCTCCCGCACCAGGGGTTGCAGCTTCCTCTGCGAGATCTCGGGCGTCAGCGGGCCGATGTGCTTGTAGCGGATGATGCCCTTGCGGTCGATGACGTAGGTCTCGGGCACGCCGTAGACGCCGTAGTCGATCGCGATGCGGCCGTCGGCGTCGTACACCGAGAGCTGGTAGGGATCGCCGTTGCGCCGCAGCCAGGGCAGCGCATTCTCGCGCGCGTCCTTGTAATTGAGCCCGACGATCGGCGCGATGCCCGAGCGCGCCAGCTCGGTGATCACCGGGTGCTCCACCACGCAGGGCGGGCACCACGACGCCCACACGTTCAGCACCCACACCTTGCCAAGCATGTCCTTCTGGGTGAAAAGCTTGTCGGGCGCGTCGAGCAGCGGCAGCTTGAAAGGCGGCGCCGGCTTGCCGATCAGCGGCGAGGGCACTTCGCGCGGATTCAAGCGCAGGCCGACGGCAAGCAATCCCACAAGGAGGAAGAAACCTGCGAGCGTGAAAAGCAGCCTCATGCCGCCACCTCCGCGGCGCGGCGCGCCGGCATCGCCACCCGGTACCTGCGGTCGCTTGCGGCGAGGAGGCCGCCGAGCGCCATGATCAGGCAACCGCCCCAGATCCAGTCGATGAACGGCTTGTGCTGCACCTTCAGCAGCCAGGCGCCGCCCTCGAGCGGGTCGCCGAGCGACACGTACAGGTCGCCCGTCAGGCCCGTATTGATCGCCGCCTCGGTCATGACCTGCTCCTGCACCGCGTAGACGCGCCGTTCGGGGTACAGCACCGTCACCGGCTTACCGCCGCGCGAGACTGCCACCTTGGCGCGCGCGGCAACGTAGTTCGGGCCTTTCACGCTGGAGACTTCCTCCAGGAGAAAGACGTATCGGCCAAGCTCTACGGTGCCTCCCGGCCGTATGCGCGCGTCCTGCTCGCTTTCGTAGCCCTTGACGAGGGTGACGCCGACCACGAAGACCGCCACGCCGATGTGCGCGGTGATCATCCCGTAATGCGAGCGGGTCTGCTTCGCTCCTTTTCGCAGCGTCAGGAGGGCGGTGGTGAAAATCCAGATCGCCAGCGCGAGGCCGAAGCCCACCAGGGCATGCCATTGGCCGAAGGCGAAAGGCAGCAGCAAGCCGAGAGCGAGGCTCACCGCCAGCGCCCAGCGCAACAGCACGGCGAGCTCGGGCAGGCTGGCGCGCTTCCAGCGCGCGAGCGGGCCGACGCCCATCAGAAACAGCGCCGGCGCCATCAGCGGCACGAACACGGTCTCGAAGTACGGCGGTCCGACCGAGATCTTGCCCCCGCCGAGCGCATCGAGCACGAGCGGGTACAGCGTCCCCAGCATAACCGTGCCCATCGCTGCGGCGAGCAACACGTTGTTGGCGATCAAAAACGATTCGCGAGACACCTTGTGGAAGCCGCCGCCCATCCCGATGCGCGAGGTGCGCCAGGCATAGAGCGCGAGCGCGCCGCCGATCATCACCGCGAAGAGGGCGAGGATGAAGACGCCGCGCTTCGGGTCGACCGCGAAAGCGTGCACCGAAGTGAGCACGCCCGAGCGCACGAGAAAAGTGCCGAGCAGGCTGAGCGCGAAGGCGACGATGGCGAGCAGCACCGTCCAGCTGCGGAAGCCGCCGCGCTTCTCGGTCACCGCGAGCGAGTGGATCAGCGCGGTGCCGACGAGCCAGGGCATGAAGGAGGCGTTTTCCACCGGGTCCCAGAACCACCAGCCGCCCCAGCCGAGCTCGTAGTACGCCCAGGCGCTGCCAAGGGCGATGCCGAGCGTGAGGAACACCCAGGCGACGGTAGTCCAGGGCCGCGACCAGCGCGCCCAGGCGGCGTCGAGGCGCCCCGAGAGCAGCGCCGCGACGGCGAAAGCGAACGCCACCGAGAAGCCGACGTAGCCCATGTACAGCATCGGCGGATGGATCACCATGCCCGGGTCCTGCAGCAGCGGGTTCAAGTCGCGCCCGTCCGGCGGCGCCGGCAGCAGGCGGTCGAACGGGTTGGAGGTGAACAGCATGAAGGCGAGAAAGCCGGCGCTTATCAGCCCCATTACGCCGAGCACGCGCGCCACCATGTCTTCGGGCAGATGCGCGCTGAACAGGCTCACCGCGAGCATCCACACCCCGAGCATCAGGCACCACAAAAGAAGCGAGCCTTCGTGGCTGCCCCAGGTCGCGGCGACGCGATAGTGCAGCGGCAACGCGCTGTTCGAGTTCGTCGCCACGTTGGCGACGGAGAAGTCGTTGGTCACGAAGGCGTAGGCGAGGCAGCCGAAGGCGAAGGCGACGAGCAGCGCCTGGCCCTGCGCCGCCGGGCGCGCGACAGCCATCCAGGCGGAGTCGCCGCGCTGCGCACCGGCGAGGGGCAGGATGGTCTGGATCAGGGCGACCACCAGGGCGAGCGAAAGCGCGAGTTGTCCGAGCTCGGGGGTCATTTGCGTTGAATCGTCTTCTGCGCTTGTTCCACAGCGTGGGCGGCCTCCGGCGGCATGTAGTTCTCGTCGTGCTTGGCGAGCACTTCGCGCGCGCGGAACACGCCGTCGGCGCCGAGCTGGCCCTGCGCCACCACGCCCTTGCCTTCGCGGAACAGATCGGGAAGCTGGCCGCGGTACACCACCGGGATGGTCTGCGCGGTGTCGGTGACGACGAAGCGCACGTCGACGCCCTCGCGCTTGACGCTGCCGCTCACCACCATGCCGCCGATGCGGAAAGTGCGGCCCTGCGGCGCCTCGTTCGCCGCCACCTGCGAGGGGGTGAAGAAGAACACCAGGTTCTTCTCGAAGGCGGAGAGCACCAGCGCCGTCACCACCCCGAGCGCGGCGACGCCGACGGCGATGGCCGCCAGGCGCTTATGCCTTGGTTTCACGCGCTCTCTTGATCAGCAACAGCACCTCGAGGAAAAGCAGGGCAAAGGTTACCGCGTACGATCCCCAGATATACCAGTTCATCCCCGTTCCCCGCTCATTTCCCGAATAGCGCAGCGCACTCGCACCATCGATACCGCGATGCTGTACAGCCAGAACGCGAGCGCCATCACGATCATCCCCGCGAACATCGTCGCCGCCATGCTGGGCGCCTTGGTGAAGCTTACCGAGGCGCCCTGATGCAGCGTATTCCACCACGACACCGAATAGTAAATGATCGGAATGTTGACTACCCCGACGATGGCGAGCACGGCGCCGGCGCGGTCGGCGCGCCGCGGATCGTCGATCGCCGCCCGCAGCGCGATGAAGCCGAGGTACAGGAAGAGCAGGATCAGCTCCGAAGTGAGCCGCGCGTCCCACACCCAGTAGGTTCCCCAGGTCGGCTTGCCCCACAGCGAGCCGGTCCACAGCGCAATGAAGGTGAAGAGGGCCCCGGTCGGCGCGAGCGCAGCCGCCAGCATGCCGGACAGGCGCGTGCTGAACGCCAGCCCCAGCGCGGCCCAGAACGCCATCATCACATAGAGGAACATCGACATCCACGCTGCCGGCACGTGGATGAAGATGATGCGGTACACCTCGCCCTGCTGCGCGTCGGTCGGCGCGACGAAAAAGCCGATGTACAAGCCCAGGCCGGCAAGCACGGCGGCGCCGATGCCGCACCAGCGCGCGATCGTCCCGGCGAGCGGGAAGAACGTCTGCGGCGACGCGTACCAGAACCACTTGACGGTTGCGTTCATTCCATCGATATCCGTAATGCTGCGGCGATCGCCCAGGGCGCAAGCGCGGTGGCGCCCACCAGCAGCGCCGCGAGCAGCAGCAGGAGGCCCCCCGGCGGCAGTCCCGCCGCCACCATCTCGATGCTGCCCGCGCCGAGGATCAGGACCGGAACGTACAGCGGCAGCACCAGCAACGACAGCAACACGCCCGCGCCGCGCAGCCCGAGCGTCAGAGCGGCTCCGATCGCGCCGATCAGGCTGAGGACCGGCGTGCCGAGCAGCAATGATAAGGCAAGCACGCCGTACAAATGCGCCGGCAGGTCGTACTGCAGCGCGATGAGCGGCGCGATCGCCACCAGCGGCAGGCCCGCGATCAGCCAGTGGGCAAGCGCCTTCGCCGCCACGATGACGCCGAGGGGCGCGCCGCCGAGCAGCATCTGCTCCAGGGTGCCGTCGGCGTAGTCGTTGGCGAAGAGGCGCCCGAGCGACAGCAAAGACGAAAGCAGCGCCGCCACCCAGATCACCCCGGGCGCGATGGAGCGCAGCAGGCTCGGCTCCGCGCCGATGCCGAGCGGGAACAGGCTCGCCACGATCACGAAGAACAGCAGCGCGGTGGCGACGTCGCTTCGCCGCCGCAGCGCGAGCAGCAGGTCGCGGTAGACCACGCAGCGTGCGACGGCGAGCAAGTCAGGCCGCCGTTCCGAGCGCAATCACGCGCGCGCCGCCAATGCCCGTGTCTTGATGAGTGGTATAGATGACGCCGCCGCCTCGGGCCACGTGCTGCGCGATCAGCTCTTCGGTAATACCGACGGCATCGGCATCGAGCGCCGCGAAAGGCTCGTCGAGGAACCAGCATGGAATCTGTCCTGACAAGGAGAGCCTTGCCAGCGCCGCGCGCCGTCTCTGGCCCTGCGACAGCCGCCGCACCGGGACATCGTTCGCGGGCAGGCCGAAGCGCGCGAGCGCCTCGCGCACGGCCGCCTCGCTCACCGCAAGACCGGCCAGCGTGCAGGCGATCGACAAATTTTCGGCGGCGCTAAGCTCGTCCTTCACCGCCGGCGCATGGCCGAGGTAGACGAGCTGCCGCGAAAATTCCTCGCGCAGGCGCGCGACCGGCGTCCCCTGCCAGCGCACCTCGCCCGCGGTGGGCGAGAGCAGCCCGCACAGGATGCGCAGAAGGCTGGTCTTGCCGCTGCCGTTGGCGCCGGCGACGCGCAGCAGCTCGCCGCCACGCAGCCCAAACGACAGACCGCGGAACAGCGCACGCCTGCCCCTGGTGCAGTCGAGCTCGATCGCTTCGAGCATCTAGTTGAGGTCCAGCGAGTGGCGCTTGAGCGCCGAAAGCGGTGCGTAGTTGAGCACGTTCTCGTGCGTCGCCTCGAGCACCACGCGCGGCGGCTTGCCGGCCTCCCAGGCCTCGATCCAGCGCAGCACGTGCAGGCACCAGCGGTCGCCGTGCTTCAGGCCGCGGAAGCGCAGGTCGGAGCGCGGCGTCACCAGATCGTTGCCGCGTGCGACGCTGAATTCCAGGAACTCGTCGGTCACCTGCACGCACACCAGATGGGCGACGCCGTCCTGGTCCTGCGTGGCGCAGCAGCCGTCGCGGAAGTAGCCGGTCAGCGGGGAGTAGCTGCACGCGCGCAGCTCGCCGCCGAGCACGTTCTTCTCGGTCTTCATGCCGTGCTTTCGATGTAGCGCTTCACCGCCTCGGCGCGCGGCTCGATCAGCTCGAAGCGCTGCGGCCGCTCTTCCAGATTCTCGAAGCCCGGCGGACGTCCGGGCTCGCGGCCGAGCGCCTCGCGCAGGGTGCCGGCGAACTTCGCCGGCAGCGCGGTCTCGAGGCACAGCAGCGCGACGCCGGGCTCGCGGCTCTCCAGGCCCACCTTCACGCCGTCGGCGGTATGGGGGTCAATGATGGTTTTGTATCTTTCCTCGACTCTTCTTATTGTGGCGACCCGGTCGGCATGCGTGCTGCGGCCGGAGGCGAATTCCTTCCCCGGCGGCAGGAAGAACTCGCCGTCGGCTTCGAGCTGCTTCCACAGCTCCTTCAGCCGCGGCGCGCCGACGCGGCTGTGCACGTAGCGCTCGAAGTTGGAGGCGCGGGAAATATCCATCGACGGGCTCGAGGTCGGCACCACCGCGCGCCGCACCCGGTAGCGGCCCGACTTGAAATACTCGTCGAGGACGTCGTTCTCGTTGGAGGCGAGGATCAGCCGCTTCACCGGCAGGCCCATCTTCATCGCCACGTAGCCGGCGTAAATGTTGCCGAAGTTCCCGGACGGGACCGCAAACGAGACCCGTTCCGTATCCGCGCGAGTCGCTGCGAAGTAGCCCTTGAAATAGTAGACCACCTGCGCGGCGACGCGCGCCCAGTTGATCGAGTTGACCGCGCCGATGCGGTGGCGCGCCTTGAAAGGCGCATCGGCGTTCACCTGCTTCACCATCTCCTGGCAGTCGTCGAACACCCCCTTGACCGCCAGGTTGTGGATGTTGCGGTCCTGCAGCGAGTACATCTGCGCCGCCTGGAACGGCGTCATGCGTCCCTGCGGCGACAGCATGAACACCTCGATGCGCCGCTTGCCGCGCAGGGCGTGCTCGGCCGCCGAGCCGGTGTCGCCCGAGGTGGCGCCGAGCACCTTCAGGGACTGGTTGTTCTTTTCCAGAACGTGCTCGAAGAGATTGCCGAGCAGCTGCAGCGCGATGTCCTTGAAAGCGAGCGTCGGGCCGTTCGACAACCCGAGCAGATGCAGCCCCGGCTCGAGCGTCTTCAGCGGCGTGACTTCGCTGCTGCCGAAGATCTTTGCGCTGTAGGTTTTGGCGACCAGTTCCTTCAAGTCCGGCACATCGTCGATGAATTGCGAAAGCACGGCGAAAGCGAGGTCGGGGTAGGACAACGCTCTCCACCTGGTTAGATCCGCCTGCGGAATGCTTTCGGGGACATACAAGCCGCCGTCGGGGGCGAGGCCCTCGAGCAGGATGTCGGTGAAGCGGCGCGGCGGCGAATCGCCGCGGGTGGAGACGTAGAGCACTACAACAAGGCTTCCATGCGGATCCGGGTGACGCTTCCCACCACCGTGGCGAGCTTCTCGATGCGCGCCATCGCCCGGTCGACGTTCTTCTCCAGCGCCCGGTGGGTGAGCATGACGATGTCGACCCGGCTCTCGCCCTCGCCCGGCTCCTTCTGCACCATCGCTTCGATCGAGATCTTCGAGTTGGCGAGGATGCGCGTGATGTTGGCGAGCACGCCGGGCTTGTCGAGCACGCGCATGCGAAGGTAATAGGAGGTCTCCACCTCGCCGATCGCCAGCACCGGCGTGTCGGAGAGCTGGTCGGGCTGGAACGCGAGGTGCGGCACGCGGTGCTCGGGGTCGGCGGTGATGAGCCGCGTCACGTCGACCAGATCGGCCACCACCGCGCTCGCGGTCGGCTGGCTGCCCGCCCCGGCGCCGTAGTAGAGCGTCGGGCCGACCGCGTCGCCCTTCACCAGGATGCCGTTCATGACGCCCTCGACGTTGGCGATCAGCCGGCGCGCCGGCACCAGCGTAGGGTGCACGCGCAGCTCGATGCCGCGCGCCGCGCGGCGCGTGATGCCGAGGAGCTTGATGCGGTAGCCGAGCTCCTCGGCGTAGCCGATGTCCTCGCGGGTCAGCTTCTGGATGCCTTCCTTGAAGCACTTTCTGAACTGCATCGGAATGCCGAAGGCGATCGCCGACAGGATGGTCAGCTTGTGCGCGGCGTCTACGCCCTCGATGTCGAAGCTCGGGTCGGTCTCGGCGTAGCCGCGGGTTTGCGCGTCGCGCAGCGCTTGCGCGAAAGAGATGCCTTTGTCGCGCATCTCCGACAGGATGAAGTTCGACGTGCCGTTGATGATGCCGGCGATCCACTCGATGCGGTTGGCGGCGAGGCCTTCGCGCAGCGCCTTGATGATCGGAATGCCGCCGCCCACCGAGGCCTCGAAGGCCACCATCACGCCCTTCTTCTGCGCGGCGGCGAAGATCTGGTTGCCGTGGGTGGCGAGCAGCGCCTTGTTCGCGGTCACCACGTGCTTGCCGTTCGCGATCGCCTCGAGCACCAGCGCCTTGGCCACCGTAGTGCCGCCGATCAGCTCGACGACGATGTCGATGTCCTCGGAGCGCACCACGGCGAAGGCATCGGCGAGCACCCTGGCCTCGCCTGCGGTGATCTTCCTCGCCCGCGAAACCGCTTTGTCGCCCACCTGCGTGATGCGGATCGCGCGCCCGGCGCGGCGCCGGATCTCGCCGGCATTGCGCTTCAGGACCTCCCAGGTGCCGCCGCCGACTGTGCCGATGCCGAGGAGGCCGACGTGGATCGGCCTCAAGCCGCCCCTCTCAAGAGCCCATCCTTGCGGAACATCTCGCGCACCCCGCGCAGCGCCTGGCGCAGGCGGTGCTCGTTCTCGATCAGCGCGATGCGCACATGGTCGTTGCCGTGCTCGCCGAAGCCCACGCCGGGCGCCACCGCGATCTTGGCGTCCTCGAGCAGGCGCTTGGTGAACTCGATCGAGCCCATGCGCACGTAGAACTCCGGGATTTTCGCCCAGACGTACATCGACGCCTTCGGGTTTTCCACCATCCAGCCGATGTCGTGCAGGCCCTTGACCATGACGTTGCGTCTTTTTTCGTAGGTGTTTCTTATTTCAAGAACGCAGTCCTGCGGGCCTTCCAGCGCCACGATCGACGCCACCTGGATCGGCGTGAAGCTGCCGTAGTCGTGGTAGCTCTTGATGCGCGCGAGCGCGTGCACCAGGTCCTTGTTGCCGACCATGAAGCCGATGCGCCAGCCGGCCATGTTGTAGCTCTTCGACATGGTGAAGAACTCGACCGCCACGTCGCGCGCGCCCGCCACCTGCATGATCGAGGGCGCCTTGTAATCGTCGAACACGATGTCGGCGTACGCGAGGTCGTGGACGACCAGGATGTCATGCTGCTTTGCAAGTGAAATTATTCTTTCAAAAAAGGCGAGCTCGACGCACTTCGCGGTCGGGTTCGACGGAAAGCCGATCACCAGCATCTTCGGCTTGGGGATCAGCTCGCTGATCGCGCGCTCGAGCTCGGCGATGAAATCGACCCCCGGGGTCATGCGCACCGAGCGGATGTCGGCGCCGGCGATGATCGCGCCGTAGATGTGGATCGGGTACGACGGGTTGGGCACCAGCACGGTGTCGCCGCGCTCGAGGCAGGCGAGCATCAGGTGCGCGAGGCCTTCCTTCGAGCCGATGGTGACGATCGCCTCGCTGTCCGGGTCGAGCTCGACGCCGTAGCGGCGCCGGTACCAGGTGCAGATCGCCTTCCTCAGCCGCGGGATGCCCTTCGATACCGAATAGCCATGCGTGTCCTGGCGGCTCGCCGCTTCGAGCAGCTTGTCGACGATGTGCCGGGGCGTCGGCCCGTCGGGGTTGCCCATCGACAGGTCGATGACGTCTTCGCCGCGCCGGCGCGCCGCCATCTTCAAGTCGTTGGTGATGTTGAAGACGTACGGCGGAAGGCGCTTAATCCTTGAAAATTCACGCATTGTAGAATTCTAGCGTGAAACTTCATCCGGCCGGCGCGAGCGGCCTCAACAGCATCAGCGCCTACGGCGAGGGCTACGTGACGATCAACGGCCAGCGCCACGAATCGAGCCTGATCGTCACGCCCGATCGAGTGCTCCCCTGGAAGGTCGCCGCCTTCGATTCCCTCCAAGCCGAGGATTTTCAGTTCCTCGGCTCACTCGGCATGGAGATCGTCATCCTTGGCACCGGGCCCCGGCAGCGCTTCCCGCATCCGCGCCTCACTGCCGCGCTCGCCAGCGCGCGCATCGGTCTCGAGGTGATGGACGTCCAGGCCGCCTGCCGCACGTACAACATTCTCGTCGCGGAGGAGCGCAAAGTGGCCGCAGCGCTGCTGCTCGCATGAGCCTTTTCCCGAAGTTTATTCGTAGAAAAATCAGAGCGAGCGGTGCGACCATCCACTTGGCGATCGGCGGCGAGGGCCCGCCGGTGCTGCTGCTGCACGGCTATCCGCAGACGCACGCCATGTGGCACAAAGTCGCGCCCGGGCTCGCGCGCGACTACACCGTCGTCTGCGCCGACCTGCGCGGCTACGGCGACTCGTCCAAGCCCCGGGGACTGCCCGACCACTCCAACTATTCCAAGCGCGCGATGGCGCTCGACATGGTCGAGGTCATGGAGTCGCTCGGCTATCTCGCCTTTCACGTCGTCGGCCACGACCGCGGCGCGCGCGTGGCGCACCGCATGGCGCGGGATCACGGCAAGCGCGTGCGCTCGCTCAGCGTGCTCGACATCTCGCCGACCCTCAGGATGTACCAGAGCACCAACCAGCAGTTCGCGCGCGCCTACTGGCACTGGTTCTTCCTCATCCAGAAGGCGCCGCTGCCCGAGCGGCTGCTCGCCGGCCACGTTCCCTGGTACATCCTGGCGCGTCTGGGCCGCGGCAAGAGCGGATTGCGGCATTTCGCGAAGCCGGCGGTGGCCGAATACGTGCGCGCCTTCAAGGACCCGCGCACCATCCATGCCACCTGCGAGGACTACCGCGCGGCCGCAACCATCGACTTGGTTCATGATGAAAAAGATTTGAGAACCAGGATCCGCATGCCGGTGCTCGCGCTGTGGGGCCGGCACGGCGTCATCGCGGCGCTGTTCGACTGCCTGCGCGACTGGCGCGAGGTGGCCGCGGACGTGCGCGGCCGCGCGCTCGCCTGCGGGCACTTCCTGCCCGAGGAGAAACCGCAGGAAGTGATCGCCGAGTTGCGGCGTTTCTGGAAAAGCCTGTAGTTTCAGTCCCCTAACGTGGCGCTTGCAGCCCGGAGAAAAAACATGTTCAATGAATGCGTTACAGTGCATTGCTAAGAAGGGTTATACGAACCTCTTGAAATGCTAGGCAAGCCGGTTCCCGACTTCAGTCTGGCCTCGACCGGCGGCACCACGTTCAGGCTCTCGAGCACCCGCGGCCAAAAGCTGGTGCTCTACTTCTACCCCAAGGACAACACCCCCGGCTGCACCACGCAGGGCGCGGACTTCCGCGACCGCCACAAGGATTTCCGCCGCGCCGCCTGCGAGGTATTCGGCGTTTCGCGCGACTCGGTGAAGTCGCACGAAAACTTCAAGAGCAAGATGAAATTCCCGTTCGAGCTGCTGTCGGACCCCGAGGAGGCGGTCTGCGGCCGGTTCGGCGTCATGAAGCAGAAGAACATGTACGGGAAGAAAGTCCGCGGCATCGAGCGCAGCACCTTCGTCATCGACGAGGAAGGGGTGCTGGCGCGCGAATGGCGCGGGGTCAAGGTGCCGGGCCACGTCGAGGAGGTATTGAACTTTGTTAAAGCCCTATGATGTCGAGCAGGCCGCAGAGTCCCCTTCCCTCTCCGTGAATTCGAAAAAAGTCCGTCCGCCGCGAAAACCCAAAGTGAAGAAGCTGTTCGTGCTCGACACCAACGTGCTGATGCACGACCCGACGAGCCTGTTCCGCTTCGACGAGCACGACCTGTACCTGCCGATCGCCACGCTGGAGGAGCTCGACGGGCACAAGCGCGGCTTATCGGATGTCTCGCGCAACGCGCGCCAGGCGAGCCGCTTCCTCGACGAGATCGTCTCGGGGGCGGTCGAGGACATCAAGAGCGGCCTCGCCATCAAGACCAAGGAAGGGCAGCAGTCCCGCGGGCGCCTGTTCCTGCAGACCGAGGCGATCAACGGCGCGCTGCCGACGACGCTCGCCTCGGGCAAGACCGACAACCAGATCCTCGCCGTAGTGCGGTTCTTACAGGAGCGCGAAGTGCAGCGCGAGAAGCAAGAGCGCATCCCGCAGCGCGAGGTGGTGCTGGTGTCGAAGGACATCAACATGCGCATCAAGGCGCGCGCCCTCGGGCTCGCCGCCGAGGACTACGCGAGCGACAAGGTGCTCGAGGACGCCGATCTCCTCTACACCGGGGTGCGGCGCCTGCCCAAGGACTTCTGGGAGAGCCACGGCCGCGACGTCGAGTCGTGGAAGAAGGAAGGCCATACCTACTACCGCGTGCGCGGGCCGCTGGTGCCGAAGCTGCACGTCAACGAGTTCGTGTTCGACGAGTCGGGCGAGCGGCCGCTGTACGCGCTGGTGAAGGAGACCTCGGGCCGCGTGGCGGTGATCGAGACGCTGCGCGACTACACCCACACGAAGAACTCGGTATGGGGCATCACCGCCCGCAACCGCGAGCAGAACTTCGCCCTCAATCTCCTGATGAACCCGGCGGTCGACTTCGTCACCCTGCTCGGCCAGGCCGGCACCGGCAAGACGCTGCTCGCGCTCGCCGCGGGCCTCACCCAGGTGCTCGACGACAAGCGCTATTCCGAGATCATCATGACGCGCGTCACCGTGCCGCTGGGCGAGGATATCGGCTTCCTGCCCGGCACCGAGGAGGAGAAGATGCTGCCGTGGATGGGCGCGCTCGAGGACAACCTCGATGTCCTCAATGCCTCCGACGAGTCCGGCGGCGAATGGGGCCGCGCCGCCACGCGCGACCTGGTGCGCTCGCGGATCAAGGTCAAGTCGCTCAACTTCATGCGCGGCCGCACCTTCGTCAACAAGTGGCTGATCATCGACGAGGCGCAGAACCTGACGCCGAAGCAGATGAAGACCCTGGTGACGCGCGCGGGTCCGGGCACCAAGGTGGTGTGCCTGGGCAACATCGCGCAGATCGACACCCCCTACCTCACCGAAGGCAGCTCGGGGCTCACCTATGTGGTCGATCGGATGAAGGACTGGGGCCATGCCGGGCACGTCACGCTGGCGCGCGGCGAGCGCTCGCGCCTGGCCGATCACGCCGCGGATGTCCTGTAACAAGGAATAAAACGCCGCCGGGGGTGTTTCGACACTCCCGGCATGCTTTCTGCTAGATTTCGCTGCCCTTCACCCTCTGAAACCTTCTTCGGAAACCTAATGAATTCCTACGTTCGCCTGATTGCCGTCGTCCTTGCTGCCTTGATCGCCGCGGCTCCCGCCGCCGCGCAGAAATTCGAGCCCCAGGTCGGCCAGGCCGGCAAGGATGTCATCTGGGTGCCGACACCCGACGAGGTGGTCGACCGCATGCTCACCATGGCGCAGGTGACTGCCAACGACTTCGTCATGGACCTCGGCGCCGGCGACGGCAAGATCGCGATCGCCGCGGCGAAGAAGTACGGCGCGCGCGCGCTCGGCATCGAGTACAACCCGGACATGGTGAAGCACGCGCAGGCCAACGCCCAGGCGGCCGGCGTCACGGGCAAGGCCAGCTTCCGCCAGGCCGACATTTTCGCCACCGACTTCAGCCAGGCCACCGTGATCACGCTGTACCTGCTCCCGGCGCTCAACATGAAGCTGCGGCCGCAGCTCTTGTCCATGCGGCCGGGAACGCGCGTGGTGTCGCACTCCTTCACCATGGAGGACTGGGAAGCCGACGAGACCTCCAGCATGGACGGCCGGCGCGCCTACTTCTGGCTGGTCCCGGCGACCGTGATGGGCAGCTGGACGCTCGACACCGGCCGCGACAAAGTCGAGCTCGCGCTCGAGCAGACCTTCCAGAAGGTGAACGGCACGGTGGCGCTCGGCCCGCTGCAGGGCGGCCTGCGCGACGCCAAGCTGCGCGGCCAGAACATCAGCTTCGCCTACGTCGACGCCTCGGGATTGCGCCGCGACTTCACCGGGCGCGTGAACGGCGCCCGCATGGAAGGCAGCTTCCGCGACGAGAAGGGCGCGGAGGGGCGCTGGAGCGCCGCCAAGAAGTAGTGCTCTTTCTGAAAGTTGTTTCTAAGCGAGCTTTTTATGCGAGCCGTCGCAGAACGGCTGGTTCGAGCTGCCCTTGCAGCCGCACAGCCACATCTTCTGCGCCTCGCTGATGTTGAACCTCACCGGCGAGAACCCCGAGCCCTTGTGCGAGCCGTCGCAAAAGGGCTGGCGCCTGGACTGCCCGCAGGCGCACCACCAGTAGTCGCCGGCGGCCATCTCCACGACGTAGGGGGATTTCTGCGCGATCAGCGGCTCGGCCATGGCGCCTCCTAGTAGGACCCGGGTTCCTGGTAATTCTCGAACCGGGTGTGCTGTCCGCGAAAGGTGAGTTTCACAGTGCCGATCGGGCCGTTCCTCTGCTTGCCGAGGATCAGCTCGGCCATGCCGCGCTGCTCCTCGGGCAGGTCCGGCTTGTAGACCACCTCGCGGTAGATGAACATGATGACGTCGGCGTCCTGCTCGATCGCGCCCGACTCGCGCAGGTCCGACATCACCGGCCGGCGGTCGGGCCGCTGGTCGACCGCGCGGTTGAGCTGCGACAGCGCGACCACCGGCACCTCCAGCTCCTTGGCCATCGCTTTCAGCGAGCGCGAAATCTCGGAGATCTCGGTGGCGCGGTTCTCCCCCTGCGTGCTCGCCGCCATGAGCTGGATGTAATCGATGACGATCAGGCCGAGCTTCGAGTACTGGCGCTTCAGGCGCCGCGCCCGCGCCCGCACCTCGAGCGAGGTGAGCGCGCCGGCCTCGTCGATGTAGATCGGCGTCTCGTGCAGCTTGGCGATCGCCTCGGTGAGATCGCTCCACTCCTTGTCGTTCAACCGCCCGGTGCGCAGCTTGTGCTGGTCGACCTGCGAGATCGAGCCGAGCATGCGCAGCGCGAGCTGGGTGCTGCTCATCTCCATGCTGAAGATCGCCACCGGCAGGCCGTTGTCGACCGCCACGTGCTCGGCGATGTTGAGCGCCAGCGCCGTCTTGCCCATGCTCGGCCGGCCGGCGATGATGATCAGGTCGCCGGGCTGCAGGCCGGCGGTCTTCTGGTCCAGGTCGATGAACCCGGTCGGCACCCCGGTGACGTCCGAGGGGTTGTCGCGGTGGTAGAGGTGGTCGATCTTCTCGAACACGCGCGCGAGCACCGGCTTGATCTCCAGGAGGCCCTGGTCCCGGCGCGCGCCCGACTCGGCGATCTGGAAGATCCTCGACTCGGCCTCGTCGAGCAGCTGCCCGACTTCCTTGCCGGAGGGGTTGAGGGCGCTCTCCGCGATCTCGGTGGCGACGGCTGCGAGGCGCCTTTGCACCGAGCGCTCGCGCACCAGCTCGGCGTAGCGGCGCACGTTGAGCGAGCTCGGCGTGTTCTGCGCCAGCGCGGCGAGGTAGGCGCCGCCGCCGGTCTTGTCCTTGTCCTCGCTCGCCTCGACCGACTCGTTGACGGTAACGACGTCGGCGGGCCGGTTGGCGCCGATCAGCTTCGACACATGGCGCCAGATGCGCCGATGGTCGTCGCGGTAGAAGTCCTCGCCCGTGACCAGATCCGCGACGCGGTCGAAGGCCTGGTTGTCCAGCAGGAGCGCGCCGAGCAGCGACTGCTCGGCTTCTATCGAATGCGGCGGCACGCGAAGCTGCAGGATCCTCTCGTCCGTGGATCCCGCGACTTGCGCCGTATTGGAACTCTGAGCGACTGCCATTCTTTTTTGCCTTCCTCCCCGCACGGCATCGTATTCAAACGCCGCAAAAACACCACAAGAATATTCCGCGCGGCATGCCGTTTTTGTTCACAACGCGCAGCCGGTTCTACGGAAGCGGTTCAGAATTAATGAACTACCGCAGCCCCGGCCTGTGGATACCCTGTGCCTAAACTGTCGATAAGTTGTGGAGAAGCCGAGCCGCGTGTGAACTGCCGGCGTGCGAAGCATTGACGCGCACCGCGAGACCGGGTATCAGCAGAGGTTCAGGGGAGGCTCTCATGCAAGTCAGCGTAGACGACATCACCGCGCAATGCCAAAGCTGCGGCGGCACCGATTTCAGCCGCCACGCCATGGCGACCGGCGATCTGGGGGTGGTCCTCGCGTGCGACGCGTGCGGCCGCAAGGCCGCGCACGCCGAGCTCCTGCTGCAGATCAGCGATGAGGCGCGCTGGCGCGCCAACGAGGCGTTCGGCTCTGCCAGAACGCCGCGGGAGTCGGCGAAGCTCTAGCTCTCGCCCAGCACCGACACCGTAATGGTGACGGTGACGTCGGTGTGCAGCCCGACCTGGATGGGATAGTCGCCGACCTGCTTGAGCGGTCCCTGCGGCATGCGCACCTGCGAGCGCTCGACCTCGTGCCCCTGCTTCTCGAGGGCTTCGACGATGTCGTAGTTGGTGACCGAGCCGAAGAGACGCCCGTCGACGCCGGCCTTCTGCGTGATCTGCAGCGTGAAGCCCTCGAGCTTGGCGCCGCGCTCCTTCGCCTTGGCAAGCGTCGCCGACTGCGCCTTCTCCAGCTCCGAGCGGCGCGCCTCGAAGGCCTTGAGATTCGACTCGGTCGCGCGCTTCGCCTTGCCCTGCGGGATGAGGAAGTTGCGCGCGTAGCCGTCCTTCACCTTGACGACCTCGCCCAGCTCGCCGAGGTTCGCCACCTTCTCCATCAGGATGACTTGCATCGCGGCGCTCTCAGTGCAGATCGGTGTAGGGCAGCAGCGCGAGGAAACGCGCGCGCTTGATCGCGGTGGAGAGCTGCCGCTGGTATCCCGAGGCCGTCCCGGTGATGCGCGCCGGGATGATCTTGCCGGTCTCGTTGACGAAGTCCTTCAGCACCTCGACGTCCTTGTAGTCGATCCACTCGACCTTGTCGGCGGTGAAGCGGCAGAACTTGCGGCGGCGGAAAAGCGCCCGCTGTCCCTTGTCCTTCTTGTCCTTGCCGAACTTCCCTTTGCCTTTACCTTTGCCTCTGCGTGGCGGGGGCATCTTCAAGCTCCTTCGATGAATTCGATGTGCTTCACGTGCAAAGTAAGCTTCTTCGAGCGCTTGCTGCTCGCCGCGAGAAAGCCCTTCACGGCGACTTGCGCATTCAGCCTCGCCTGGGCGATGAGCCGGGCCTGCGCTTCGAAGGCGAGGCCGCTCAGCTCCGCCTCGACCTTCCTTCTCCCGCCGGCTTCATCCTGCTCCGATTGATGCCGGATCTTGAACTGCACGGTGGGAATTCCGGCCGGCGTGTAGCGCAGCGCGCCAAGCTCGATCAGAACTCCGGTGACTTCGATCTCGTTGCTCAGGCCGCGCCGGGGCCGGCAGCGGGAGCTGGCGCCGGGGAAGACTCCGGCGGCCGTCCCTCGCCGCCGCGTTCCATCAGCGACTTCGACTTCTCCTCCTTCATCATCGGAGAAGGCGCGGTCACCGGCTTGGTCATCTTGACGATGAGATGGCGCAGCACGGCGTCGCTGAACTTGAACGAATGCTCGAGCTCGGCGAGCGTCGCGTTGTCGCACTCGATGTTCATGAGCACGTAATGCGCCTTGTGCACCTTGTCGATCGGGTACGACAGCTGGCGCCGGCCCCAGTCCTCGAGGCGGTGCACCGTGCCGCTGCGCTGCGCGATGACGCCCTTGTAGCGCTCGACCATCGCGGGCACCTGCTCGCTCTGGTCGGGATGGACGATGAAGCAGATCTCGTAATGCCGCATGCCGTGATTCTCCTTATGGGCTCGTGGTTGAGGCTGCCTGCCATGCGTAGCAGTGCAGCAAGGAAGGGCGCGGATTATAGCAAGAGAACAAGCCCGCGGTCAGCGCTTCTTGCGCCTGCGGACGGACTCGAACAGGCAGACCCCGGCCGAGACCGACACGTTCAGGCTCTCCACCGTCCCCTGCATGGGGATGCGCACCAGCAGGTCGCAGCTCTCGCGCGTCAAGCGCCGCATGCCCTCGCCTTCGGCGCCCAGCACCCAGGCGATCGATTCGGGCAGGTCGGCCTCGTAGAGCGCGGGCCCGGCGCGCTCGTCCGCCCCCACGACCCAGATATTTCTCTCTTTTATTTCCGCAAGCGTGCGGGCGAGGTTGGTCACCATCAGGTAGGGCGTGGTCTCGGCCGCGCCGCTCGCCACCTTGGAGACCGTCGGCGTGATGCCGGCGGAGCGGTCGCGCGGCGCGACCACGGCGTGCGCCCCGGCGGCGTTGGCGACGCGCAGGCAGGCGCCGAGGTTGTGCGGGTCGGTCACCCCGTCGAGCACCAGCAGCAGGGGCTTTTCGATCTGGTCGAGCAGCTCCTCCAGGCTGTCGGCTGCGCGCTTCGTTTCGACCCGCGCGACCACGCCCTGATGGCGGCCGCCGCCGTAGAAGCCGTCTAGGCGCTTGGTGGGAACGCGCATCAAGCGCACCCCCGCGCGCTCGGCGGCCGCGGCCAGGTCCTTTCCCCGCGCGTCGTGCCGCGCTTCGTCGAGGAATATTTCGATTACCGATGCGGGGTCGGCGCGCAAGCTCGCCAGCACGGCATGGAAGCCGAACACGACGCGGGGCTCCCGCTTTGCGTGCCGGCTCACGGCGAGCGAACCAGTTCCCACATTTGTCGAGGCGTCACGATGCTCATCCCGCCGATGCTGCGCAGCGCGACAAGCACGGCATCTCCGGTGACGAACGCGCTGGCCTCACCGGCGAGCGCCTCTCCCAGGATTCGCCTGTCGTCGTCGTCCGCCCGGCACTCGGCTGCAGGGGCGCTCTCCACGATCAGCACGGCTTCCGCCGACACCAGGGCGACCAGCTCGGCGCACAGCCTCGCCGGCAGCTTGATCTTCCTGCGAAGCGCCTTGTCAAGCTCCCTCAAGACATTGCGGCCGGTGACAAGTTGGTGCTCGATCAACACAAGCTCGAACAGATCCGTGCTCAGCCCCCGGCTGGCGAACGCGCTGACCAGCACGTTCGTGTCGAGAAATACCCTCACGAGATTGCGCGGAAGACGTCCTCATCGGTGAGCAGGCCCTGCGCTTCCGCGAACGGCAGCGCCTTGGCGCGCAGCTCGCGGAAACGGGTGACGGCGACCTGGCGTTCGAGCGCTTCGCGTGCGATATCGCTTTTGGTGCGGCCGGTGCGCTTGGCGATGCGCCCGAGCGCCTTGTCGAGCTTGGGATCGAGCCTGATGGTCAGGGTGCTCATCGCGTCTCCGTACGACAATGTCGTACAGTGTATCAGCTTGCGGTCAAGCCGGCACCAGGTCCATCTTGCGCTGCTCGACGTCGACGCGCACCAGCTTCACCTCGATGCGGTCGGCGAGGCGAAAGCGCTTGCCGGTGCGCGTCCCCATCAGT
>DASQGB010000131.1:0-3842 GCA_035632815.1 Burkholderiales bacterium
GCCGCGAGGAGCAGGAAGGCGAAAAAGCGTCTCACCGGGATACACTAGCGCAGAATGAAACGAACAGCCCTCGTGCTGGCGGGATTGCTTGCAGCGGCCGAGGCCTCGGCGCAAGGCTATCTTGGCGGCAGCTTCGGCCAGGGCAACCTGAGCGATGGCATCTTCGCGCCATTGATCACTTCGGGACGCGCGGACCGCGACACGACCGCGTTCAAGCTGTTCGGCGGGCTCCAGCTCCACCCCAATTTCGGTGTCGAGATCGCCTATGTCGATCTGGGCGACGCGAGCTATAGCGGCTCGTTCTTCGGCTTGCCGGTGACCGGCGGCAAGGTCGAGGCTTCGGGCTTCAACCTCTCGGGCGTGGCCTCGTTCCCGGCGAGCGCGGCAGTCTCGATCTTCGGCAAGCTGGGCCTGTTCCTGTGGGACCTCGAGGCGAGGGACACGACCGGCGGGCTACCCTTTGCGACCAGCGCCGGCGGCAGCGACCTGTCGTTCGGCTTCGGCCTGGACTACCGCTTCAGCGGCAACTGGGCGCTGCGCGCGGAATGGGAAAGCTTCAAGCTGGAGGATGAGAGCGCGCGCCTGATTTCGATCGGCATCGTCTACCGCTTCTGAGAGCCGGCGCCCCGCATCACCCTTCAGTGCCATAGCTGCCGGCTCGCGAGCCGGGCGCCCTCGACCAGCGACTCGAATTTCGCCCACATGATCGAGGGATGCACGCGGCGGTGGAACGGGCCCTGGGCGAAGCCGCAGTCGGTGCCGGCGATGACGTTCTCGCGTCCCAGCAGCCCGGCGAAGCGGCCGATGCGCTGCGCGATGAGCTCGGGATGCTCGACGATGTTGGTGGCGTGGCTGATCACGCCGGGCACCAGGACCTTGCCGGCGGGCAGGCGCGTGCTTTCCCAGACCTGCCATTCGTGCTCGTGGCGCGGGTTCGCGCCCTCGATGAGGTAGGCGCCGGCGCGCACCTTGAGGATCAGGTCGGCGATGTCCTTCAGCGGCACGTCGGTGGTGTGCGGTCCGGGCCAGCTGCCCCAGCACACGTGGTAGCGCACGCGCTGCTCGGGGATGCCCTCGAGCGCGTGGTTCAGGATCTCGACGTGCATCGCCACCCAGCGCCGGTAATCCTCGAAGCTCGCGGGCGGCACCATCCGGTCGAAGGTCACCGCGAGGCGCGCATCGTCGAGCTGCAGCAGCAGCCCGGCGTCGATGATCGCGCGGTACTCGGTGCGCATCGCTTTCGCCACCGCCTGCAGGCATTCCTCGTCGCTCTTGTAATGCTCGTTCCTGCGGTCGGGGATGACGCTCGCGGGGGCGGCCACTGGCAGGAAGCCTTCCTCGATGCCCGCCGCCTTTAGCGCCGCCTTGAAGTTCTGGATGTCGCGCTGGATCTCGGCCTGCCCGGTGTATTCGATCGGTCCGACGCACACCGCCACCGGGGCGCTCGCTCCGGCGCTCGCCGGCGGGCCGTCGGCCGCGTCGAGCTCGGCGTAGAACTCGGCGAAGCGGCTGCGGTCGGCGCCGCGGTTGAAAGGGTTGCCGCCGGGCCCGGTCGGACGCCGCTCGAAGCCGCTCAGGCGCTCGAGCGCGTATTGCGACCAGCTGATGGATTTGCCGAACTCGCCGTCGCTCGGCACGTCCAGGCCGGCGTCGGCCTGTTGCCTGACCACCTGGGCCACCGTGCGCCGCAGGCAATCGCCATACGCGGCTTCGTCGTAGGACTGGCGGCCCTGCTTTGCGCGGAGGAAGGGCAGCAACTCGGGCGGCCGGATCAGGCTGCCGACATGCGTGGTGAGAATGCGCTCGGTGCTGCGTTTCAAGGGGCCTGGGAACTGCGCGAGCCGTGGGCATAGGCGTAGACGCGCGTGAACTCGGCGCCAAGGAGGAAGATCTGCGCCGAGTAGTACACCCAGACCATCAGCACCACCAGCGATCCGGCCGCGCCGAATACCGAGGCGACACCGCTCCTGCCGATGTACAGGCCGATGAGAAACTTGCCCACCGCGAAGAGAAGCGCGGTGACCGCGGCGCCGACCCACACGTCGCGCCAGCCGATGCGCACGCGCGGGATGAACTTGTAGATCATCGCGAACAGCAGCGTCGACATGCCGAAGCTCAGAACGACGTCGAAGGCAGAGCCCCACAGCTTGCCCAGCGCCGAGACGACCGCGCTCATGACCAGCGATACCATCAGCAGGAAGGCGATGCCCAGGATCATGCCGAAGGACAGCACGCGCGAGCGCAGGAGCCTCCACCAGCCGCTCTGCTTGGCTTGCGGAGCGCGCCAGATGCGATCGAGCGCGTTCTGCAGCTCGCCGAATACCGTGGTGGCGCCGAGCAGGAGGACCAGCACGCCGGTCACGGCGGCGATGAGTCCCTGGCCGTCGTTCTGGTCGGCGTGCTGCAGCAGCGTCTCGATCGCCGCGGCGCCCTCGGGGCCGATGAGCCCGTCCAGCTGGGCAAAGATCTCGCCGCGCGCCGCCTGATCGCCGAAGGCCATGCCGGCGATCGCGATCACGATGAGCAGCAGCGGGGCGATCGAGAACAGCGTGTAATACGACAGCGCCGCGCCCATGCTCGGGGCATAGTCGTCGCTCCAGGCGTCGACCGCCTGCTTCGCGAGCGCCAAGTACTGCCGCAGATCCATGGCCTCGCCATGATGAGGGCTTCGCCCGCCGAAAAAAAGCTATTTCCTCGCGGCCTGGAGAGCGTCCCAGACCCGCTGCGGCGTCGCCGGCATCTCGAAATGGCGCACGCCCGCCTGCCGCAGCGCGTCGACCACGGCGTTCATCAGCGCCGGCAGCGAGCCGGTACAGCCGGCTTCGCCGACGCCCTTCGCGCCCAGCGGGTTGAGCTGCGTCGGGACCGGATGGTCGAGGAGCTTCAGCCCCGCCACGAGTCCGGGGCGCGGCATGGCGTAATCCATGAAGCTGCCGGTGAGCAGCTGCCCGCTCTCGTCGTAGACCGCGAGCTCGTTGAACACCTGCCCGGCGCCCTGCGTGAGCCCGCCCTGCATCTGGCCCTCGACGATCTGGTGGTTGATGATATTGCCGGCATCGTCGCAGGCGACGTAGGACTCGATCCGGGCCTCGCCGGTCTCGGGCTCGATCTCCACCTCGGCGATATGGCAGCCGTTCGGGAAGCACGAGCCGAACTTGTTCTGGTATTGCAGGTCGAGCTCTCCGGGTTTCCCGGCGGCGAGCTTCTGGATCGAGATTTTCCGGTCGGTGCCCTTGATGCGGTAATCGCCGGCGGCGAACTCGATATCGGCGGCGGCGGCTTCCAGCTTTTCCGCGGCGAGCGCGAGGCCCTTTTTCACCAGCTCGCGCGCGCCGAGCAGCATCACGCTGCCGACCGCGGCGAGCGAGCGCGAGCCGCCGGTGGCGTTGCCGAGGAGGTAGAAGTCCGCGCCGGCGCTACGCAGCGTGATCTGGTCCAAGGAAATTCCCAGGACCCCGCCGACGATCTGCGCAAACGCGGTCTCGTGGCCCTGGCCGTGGTTGTGGGTCGGCGTGTAGAGCGTGAGCTTGCCGTCGGCGCCCCAGCGCATCTCGATCTGGTCGTGCGGCGCAAAGCCGGCGCCGGTGGCTTCGATATAGGTCGCCATGCCGCGGCCGCGCAGGCGTCCGCGCCGCGCCGACGCTTTTTTTCTTTCGGCAAACCCGTTCCAGTCCGCGGCGGCGAGCGCTTTGTCGAGCACCCCGGAAAAGTCGCCGCAGTCGTACTCGAAGCCGGCGGCGATCTTGTAGGGAAAGGTTGAGACGAAGCTCTTGCGCCTGAGCTGCGCCGGATCGACGCCGAGCTCGTGGGCGGCGTGCTCCACCACGCGCTCGATGGCATAG
>DASQGB010000132.1:0-4832 GCA_035632815.1 Burkholderiales bacterium
GGCGAAGCCAAGCGCTCGCTCGGAGTCCTGCCGACGATGGACACGGTGGTGCTCGAGCGCTTCTTCGACGAGTCGGGCGGGATGCAGCTCGTGCTGCACGCGCCGTTCGGCAGCCGGATCAACCGCGCCTGGGGCCTCGCGCTGCGCAAGAAGTTCTGCCAGGGCTTCAACTTCGAGCTGCAGGCGGCGGCGACCGAAGAGGGCCTGATCCTGTCCCTGGGCGCCTCGCATTCGTTCGCGCTCGAGGAAGTGTTCCGCTACCTGCACCCCAATACCTTGCGCGAGACGCTCGTGCAGGCGGTGCTCGACTCGCCGATCTTCGAGACGCGCTGGCGCTGGACGACCACCCTCGCGCTGGCGGTGCCGCGCAATCGCGGCGGCGCGCGCGTTCCCAACCAGCTGCAGCGCATGTACGCCGAGGACCTCCTGCAGTCGGTGTTCCCCGACGCCGCGGCGTGTCAGGACAACCTGCAGGGCGCGCGCGAGATCCCCGAGCACCCGCTGGTGGCGCAGGCGCTGCAGGATTGTCTCGAGGAAGCAATGGACCTGCCTCGTCTCGAGGAGGTCCTGAAAAGAATCGTGAACGGGGAAGTCCAATGCGTGGCGCGCGACACGCCGGAACCCTCTGCGCTGTCCCACGAGCTGGTGAACTCGGCGGTCTACACCTTCCTCGACGACGCGCCGCTCGAGGAGCGGCGCACGCGCGCCGTGTACACCCGGCGCGCGACCGAGCCGCGCAAGGCCGACGACCTGGGCGCGCTCGACCCGGCAGCGATCGAGCGCGTGCGCGAAGAAGCCTGGCCGCTCGCCGCCACGCCCGATGAGATGTACGACGCGCTGCTGGTCGCGGGCTATATCAAGGAAAGCGAGTTCGCGCCCCACTGGTTCCCCTTGATACAAGACCTCGGGGAGCGCGCCGTGAAGCGAGCCGAAGGCTGGGTCGCGCACGAGCGCGTCGACGACGATCCGGTCGAGATCACCGCCAGCCGGCTTGAAGTGCTCGGTCCCGTCACGGAAAAAGAGAACCCCATCCTTCTCGCTCTTGAAGCGCAGGGGCGCATCCTGCGCGGACGCTTCACGCCGGGCGCCGCCGAGCTCGAGTGGTGCGACCGCAGGCTGCTCGCGCGCATTCATCGCTACACGCTGAGCCGGCTGCGGGCCGAGATCGAGCCGGTCAGCGCCGCCGACTTCATGCGCTTCCTGCTGCACTGGCAGCACGTGGCGGCCGAAGACAACCTGAGGGGAGTCGAGGGCCTGGCTGCGGTAGTCGAACAGCTGGAGGGCTTCGAGCTCGCCGCGGCGGCCTGGGAGCACGACGTGCTGCCTGCGCGGGTCGCCGACTACGGCAGCGAGCAGATCGACCGCCTGTGCCTGAGCGGTCGCGTCGCCTGGGGGCGGCTTAGCCCGGCCGAGGGCGGCAAGGCGCCGCTGCGCAGCTCGCCGATCGCCTTGATGCGCAGGGAACATTTTCTTTCTTCTGAGAAAAAACCTGCATCTCTGTCTTCGGAAGCGCAGGCCGTTCACGCAGCGCTGGTGAGGCGCGGCGCCTCCTTCTTCCACGAGCTCGTCGCCGCGACCGGTCTGCTTCCGAGCTTCGTCGAGCGCGCGCTTGGGGAATTGGCGGGAGCGGGACTGGTCAGCGCCGACAGCTTCGCCGGGCTGCGGGCGCTGCTCGCGCCGCCGGAGAAACGCAAGGGCCTGGTCGAGACGGCGGGACGCTGGTCACTGCTGGCATTCGACAAGCGAAATGACGTGGAAGCGATCGCGCGCTCGCTGCTGAAGCGCTATGGCGTGGTGTTCCGGTCGTTACTGCAGCGCGAATCGCTCCCGCCGTGGCGCGAGCTGGTGATGGTCTACCGCCGCCTCGAGGCGCGCGGCGAGATCCGCGGCGGGCGCTTTGTTGGCGGCTTCGGCGGCGAGCAGTTCGCCGCGCCGGATGCGGTAGGGCGGCTGCGCGCGGTGCGCAAGCTGGAGAAGGACGGCGAAGCCGTGGTGCTGAGCGCCGCCGATCCGCTCAACCTGGTCGGCATCCTGACGCCCGATGCTCGCGTGGCAGCGATCGGGCGAAATCGTGTCTTGTTCAAGGACGGAGTCGCCATTGCTGCGCTCGAAGGCGGCGCGCTGCGGCGATTCGCGGATTCCGAGCTGAGCGACGAGACGCTGCACGCGCTGGTCGCGCGCCGCTCGCACCGCCCGCTCAATCCCTATCTGCGCACCCCGACCGCGCGCGAAGCGGCGAGGCTCGCGCGGATTCAGACGGAAACATAAGAAGCGGATTTCGTCCGTAACAGGCGCCGCGCGCGGTGAAACCGGCGCGGCATGGCCCGGCTTCACCATCACGCCCATGGACTTGGGACTGAACGGGAAGCGGCGGTGAGAGAGCTCCTGCAGGGCGCGCGCAAGCTGAGCCCCTATCTCATGGTCGAGGTGCTGCTTCCCGGCGGCACGCTGATCGCGCTGTTGCTGTGGCTCTACCGGCACCACTACAAAGGCCAATGAAGCAGGTGAGCAAAGGAGCGGGTATTCTTTTCCTCTAGTGGCGAAATCGGACAAGCGCTGGCTGCGCCGGCACGTTAGCGACGCCTATGTCCGCAAGGCGCAGGAGCAGGGCTACCGCTCGCGGGCGGCTTTCAAGCTTTTACAAATCGACGAGAAAGAAAGGCTGTTCAGTCCTGGCGCGGTGGTGATCGACCTCGGCGCAGCTCCTGGCGGCTGGTCGCAGGTGGCTGCCAAGGCGGTCGGCCCGCGGGGCAAGGTGATTGCCGTTGATATTCTGGAACTTGCCCCCATTTCAGGGGTCAGGATTCTGCAGGGGGATTTTCGGGACGAAGCGGTGCTGGCGGCGCTGGATGGCGCCAGGGCCGATGTCGTGCTGTCCGATCTTTCGCCGAATCTGTGCGGAATTGCCAGTGTCGACCAGGCGCGGTCGGCCGAACTGGTGCTGGCGGCAATCGACTTTTGCCGCAAAGCGCTGAAACCGGAAAGCGCGTTCGTCGTTAAAGCCTTTCATGGCGAAGCGTTCGACGAGGTAAGAGCAAGGCTCAAACAATGCTTTGCGAGCATCAAGGTCGTAAAACCCCCCGCCTCGCGGGGTGAATCGGCCGAGACATACGTGGTGGCGCGGTCCTTGCGTGCCGAGTAAGATGCTTTTTTGCGCAGTGCAGTGTACGCAGTCTCGTAAGGAGTCAAGTACTTGAACAACATGCTTAAGAACCTGGTCATCTGGCTGGTCATCGGACTGGTCCTGATGACCGTGTTCAACCAGTTCAACACCCGCCAGGCGGCGCAGGCGCCGATGGAGTACTCGCAGTTCCTGGAAGAGGTGAGGTCCGGCCGCATCACCAAGGTCACGATCGAAGGCCGCCAGCTCAAGGCGACCACGGCCGAAGGCAAGCGCGTCACGAGCTACTCTCCCGGCGACATCTGGCTGGTCTCCGATCTGCTCAAGTACGGCGTCAAGGTCGAGGCCAAGCCCGAAGAGGAGCCTTCGCTCCTCATGAACATCTTCGTGTCCTGGTTCCCGATGCTGCTGCTCATCGGCGTGTGGATCTTCTTCATGCGCCAGATGCAGGGCGGCGGGCGCGGCGGCGCCTTCTCGTTCGGCAAGTCGCGCGCGCGCCTGCTCGACGAGTCGACCAACACCGTCACCTTCGCCGACGTCGCGGGCTGCGAGGAAGCGAAGGAGGAAGTGGCCGAGCTGGTCGATTTCCTGCGCGATCCGTCCAAGTTCCAGAAGCTGGGCGGCCGCATCCCGCGCGGCGTGCTGATGGTGGGCGCGCCCGGCACCGGCAAGACGCTGCTCGCCCGCGCCATTGCCGGCGAGGCCAAGGTGCCGTTCTTCTCGATTTCCGGCTCCGACTTCGTCGAGATGTTCGTCGGCGTCGGCGCCGCGCGCGTGCGCGACATGTTCGAGCAGGCGAAGAAGCACGCGCCCTGCATCGTGTTCATCGACGAGATCGACGCGGTCGGCCGCCAGCGCGGGGCGGGTCTCGGCGGCGGCAACGACGAGCGTGAGCAGACGCTGAACCAGCTGCTGGTGGAAATGGACGGCTTCGAGTCGACCATGGGCGTGATCGTGATCGCCGCCACCAACCGGCCCGACGTGCTCGACCCCGCGCTTCTGCGGCCGGGCCGCTTCGACCGCCAAGTCGTCGTGCCCTTGCCGGATATCAGGGGAAGGGAAGAAATTTTGAAAGTCCATATGCGCAAGGTCCCGCTCGCGCCCGATGTCAAGCCCGACATCATCGCGCGCGGCACGCCCGGCTTCTCCGGCGCCGACCTGGCCAACCTGGTGAACGAAGCGGCGCTGTTCGCCGCGCGCGGCAACAAGCGCCTGGTCGAGATGGACGACTTCGAGCGCGCCAAGGACAAGATCATCATGGGCGCCGAGCGCCGCTCGATGGTCATGCCCGAGGAAGAGCGCAGGAATACCGCGTACCACGAGTCCGGCCACACGGTCGTCGCGCGCCTGCTGCCCAAGACCGACCCGGTGCACAAGGTGACGATCATCCCGCGCGGCCGCGCGCTCGGCGTGACCATGCAGCTGCCGACCGAGGACCGCTACAGCCAGGACCGCGAGCGGCTGCTCAACATGATCACGGTGCTGTTCGGCGGCCGCATCGCCGAGGAGCTGTTCATGAAGCAGATGACCACCGGCGCCGCGAACGACTTCGAGCGCGCGACCGAGCTTGCACGCCGCATGGTGACGCAATGGGGCATGTCCGACGAGCTCGGGCCGATGGTGTACGGCGAGAACGAGGGCGAGGTGTTCCTCGGCCGCTCGATCACCACGCACAAGAACGTGAGCGAGGCGACGATGCAGAAGGTCGACG
>DASQGB010000133.1:0-5131 GCA_035632815.1 Burkholderiales bacterium
TCCTTGAAGCCGATGGCGGTGACGATCCGGCTCCATTTCGCCTGCTCGGCGGCGAGAAAGCTCGCATAGTCCTGCTGGCTGCCGGGAGAGGCGACGCCGCCGACCTTCATGAACTGCTCGGTGAGCGCCGCGGAGCTCAGCGCCGCCAGCGCTGCGGCGTGGATGCGCTTCTGGATCTCGGCCGGCGTCGCTGCCGGCGCCACCAGCCCGTACCAGTTGTCCGAAGTCACGCTGGGATACATGCTTTCCGCGGTGGTGGGGACGCCGGGCAGCGCCGTTGCGCGGTTCGCGCTGGTGACCGCCAGCGCCTTGAGCTTGCCGCTGCGGATATGGCCGAGCAGGATCGGCACGTCGAAGATGCCCATCTGCACCTGCCCGCCGAGGAGATCGTTGACCGCCGGCGCCGCGCCCTTGTAGGGCACATGCACCAGCTCGACCTTCGCCTCGGCCTTCAGCAGCTCGCCCGCGAGATGCGTAATGCTGCCGCCGCCCGCCGAGCCGAAGTTGACCTTCCCGGGATTGGCTTTCGCATACGAAATCAGTTCGGCAAGGTTGCTGACCGGCAGGGACGGATGCACCGCGAGCACCTCGGGCACGCGCACTACCAGCGTGATGAGGGCGAAGTCCTTTTTCACGTCGTAGGGCATCTTGCTTAGCGAGAAAGGAGCGATCGACAGCGTCGAGGCGCTGTTGAACGCCAGCATGTAGCCGTCGGGCGCGGACTTCGCCACGCGGTCGACGCCGAGCACGCCGCCGACGCCGCCGATGTTCTCGATGATCACCGGCTGGCCGAGCTCGGCCGACATGCCCTGCGCCAGGCCGCGGCCGAAGATGTCGGCCGGCCCGCCCGCCGGAAACGGCACGACCATGCGAACGGGTTTGGACGGATAGCTCTGGCCGAAGGCCAAAGCCGGCAAGAACATCACCAAGAGAAATGCTTTTCCGATGCTCACGGCTACCTCCTAGTCACACCGAATGGTCATGCCTCCGTCGACGACGATCTCGGCGCCGGTAATGAACCTAGCCTCGTCCGAGGCGAGAAACAAGACCGCGTTCGCAGTGTCGCGCCCGTCGCCTGCGAAGCCGAGCGGGATACGTTTCACTCTGGTTTTCAATAGACCTGCCACATCACCCCCGGCGCGCTGTTTGGCGAGCCGCGCCTCGACCATCGGCGTATGCAGCTGGCCCGGAACCACGCAGTTGACCCGGATTCCTTGGGGGGCGTATTGGACTGCGATGACACGCGACAGCTGAATCACCCCGGCCTTCGTTGCGGCATACGCGACATGCGCCGAACCGCCCCAGCGCAGCCCCGAGGTCGACGCCAGGTTGACGATGGCGCCCGCGCCCTGGCGCTCCATCACGGGCAGCACGTGCTTGCAGCCAAGGAATACGCTCTTCAGATTCAGATCGATCTGCGCATCCCAGACTTCCTCGCTCATCTCCACCGGTCCGCCCGGCGCCGAGCCGCCGACGTTGTTCACCAGCACATCGATCTTCCCGAATACCTTCAAGCATTCCTGCACCATCGCCGCAACTGCGCGGCCGTCGGTGACGTCGCAGAGGTGGGTGCGGATGCCAGGCGCCTTCTCGAGCGTCTCGCGCAGCGCCGCTTCGCTGCGATCGACCGCGAAAACCTGCGCGCCTTCCTCGGCGAAGCGCACGGCGGTGGCGCGGCCGTTGCCCCAGCCGGGGCCGACCGAGCCGGCGCCGCTGATGAGCGCGACCTTGTCTTTAAGCCTGGAACCCATAGAAGCGCTGCGGATTGCCGACGAGCAGTGCCCGTTTCTCGCTTGCCGACGGCGCAATTTCCGCAAGAAGATCGACGAGCACGCCGTCGTCGGGAACGGCTTCCAGGTTGGGATGCGGCCAGTCGGTGCCCCACAGCGCACGGTCGCCGCATTCCTCGACCAGCCTGCGCGCGAAGGGAATCGCATCGGGCCACGGCGAGGGCTGGCGCGAGATGCGCTCGGCTCCGCTCACCTTGACCCAGAGGTTTTTGTTTTTCAGTAGAGACAGAAGCTGATGAAAAGGCGCCTGGTCGATACCGAGCGATGCGTCGATACGGCCCATGTGATCGATGACCACCGGCACGGGAGAGCGCTTGAGCGCAGGCGCCATGTCCGCGATCAGCGCGCTCTCGAGATGGATCTGCAGGTGCCAGCCGATGTCGGCGAGACGCGTCGCCAGCGCGAGCACATCGTGCATCGCGGCGGCCTTGCCCATGTGCTTCATGAAGTGGAAGCGCACGCCGCGGAAACCCTGCTGGTGGAGCTTCTTCAGCTCCTTCATGCCGGTCGCGGCGGGCAGGAGCGCGACTCCAAGGTATTGGCCCGGCTTCGCCGCGATCAGATCAGCCGCCGCCGAGTTGTCGAAGCCATGCACCGCGGACTGCACCACCACGCCGCGCTCGATGCCGAGCATGGCGTGCAGCTTGAACAGCGCTTCCTTCGGCGCGTCGCCATCCGGCGTATAGCTGCGCTGCGCTGCCAGCGGGAACACATTCTGCGGCCCGAAGACGTGGAAATGGGCGTCGCAGGTGCCGCGCGGGAGCCCGAGCTTCGGCTTGCTCGGCTGCGGGTTGAAGGACATGATGCCGGGGCATTGTATGGCGAAACAGCTGCTCGGAAAGCTCTCTGCCGCTGCGGTCGGCATGCTGGAACTGCCGCGGCTCGCGCCGGAAATCCTAGAAGGCTTCCGCGCACTGGGCGACCTGACCGGCACCACGTCCGACGCGCTCGACCAGCTCGGCATCGACGCCGTGGTGCCGGGGTCGGTGCTGCGGCCGACGGATCCGGGGGCGAGGATGGTGGGGCAGGCCGTTACGGTGTTGAATCGGAAAGACCAGAAACAAATGAATCAATCCAGGCTGGCGGACATCGAAGCGCACAACCTCGCCGAACCGGGCGACGTGCTGGTGATCCAGGGCGTCGCCGGCATCTCCAGCATGGGCGGCATCTCGGCCTCGGTCGGCAAGCGCCAGGGCGAGGCGGGCGCGATCGTCGACGGCGCGGTGCGCGACGCGGACCATTCGCGCCGCATCGGCTACCCCGTGTGGTCCTCGGGCGTCAGCCCGATCACCGGCAAGTGGCGCATCGAGACGGTGGCCGTGAACAAGCCGGTCACCATCGCCGGCATCGGGGTGAATCCCGGCGACCTGGTCGTCGCCGACGAGGTCGGCGTGTGCTTCGTGCCTTACGCGCGCGCGGCGGAGGTGCTCGCGGTGGCGCAGCGCCTTGCAGCTTCCGAAAAGGAGCGGCTGGACAGCCTCGCCGCCGGCATGCCGCTCCCCGAGTGGATCAGGCGCTGACGTAGGCCTCGATCGGCCCGACCACCGCGCCGCGGCGGATCGGCACGCACTCGGGCGGGAATTCCTGCCGGAAGCGTCCACCGTGGTCGAGCACGCGGTCGATGAAGATCTTCAGGCGCCCCATCGCGCCGGTCGGCAGGTCGTGCAGCACCAGCAGCGTCCAGGGCTGCAAGAGGCATTGCGCGATCGCCGTCTCGGCCCAGCCGCGCGGGTCCTCCCAGTCGCGCGGGATGGCGTTCCACAGCACGCAGGTCATCTTTTCCTGCAAGAGCACTTCGACCGCCGCGCTGCTGAGCAGATGCCGCCCGAGCTCGCCGCCGCCGCCGAAGGGCCGGAACAGGCGATCGGGATGCGCGAGATCGGCGATCAGCGCCTCGGTCTCGATGATTTCATCGAGCACGGTGGCCGGGTCGGCGATCCGGCCGAGCGGCAGGCTGTGCGTCTTCGTGTGGTTGCCGATCCAGTGGCCCTCGGCGTGCGCGCGCCGGGCGATGGCGCGGCGCGCGGGCTCTGCCATCTTCGAGCCGAGCACGAAGAAGGTCGCCTTGACCTCGAACCTCGCCAGGATGTCGAGCACGCGCGGGGTGACCGCGGGCTCGGGGCCGTTGTCGAAGCTTAGGGTGACATCCAAGGAATCAGGCCTTCGCGCGGGTCATGAATACCAGGCGCTCGAAAAGGTGCACGTCCTGCTCGTTCTTCAGCAGCGCGCCGTGCAGCGGCGGAATGATGGTCTTGCGCTCCTTGGAGCGCAGCGCTTCCGGCGGGATGTCCTCGGCGAGCAAGAGCTTCAGCCAGTCGAGCAGCTCCGAGGTCGAGGGCTTCTTCTTCAGCCCGGGCACCTCGCGCACCTCGAAGAACACCTCCATCGCCTCGCGCAGCAGCGCCTTCTTCAGCCCCGGGAAATGCACGCCGACGATCTTCTCCATCGTCTCCTTGTCGGGGAAGCGGATGTAGTGGAAGAAGCAGCGGCGCAGGAACGCGTCGGGCAGGTCCTTCTCGTTGTTCGAGGTGATGAACACGATCGGGCGCTGCCTGGCCTTGACCAGCTCGCGCGTCTCGTAGACGTAGAACTCCATGCGGTCGAGCTCGCGCAGGAGGTCGTTCGGGAACTCGCTGTCGGCCTTGTCGATCTCGTCGATCAGCAGCACCCCCGGGGTGTCGGAGGTGAACGCCTGCCACAGCATGCCCTTGACGATGTAGTTGTGGATGTCGTGCACGCGCTCGTCGCCGAGCTGCGAGTCGCGCAGGCGGCTCACCGCGTCGTACTCGTAGAGGCCCTGCTGCGCCTTGGTGGTCGACTTGATGTGCCACTCGAGCAGCGGCACGCCGAGGGCGCGCGCCACCTCGACCGCGAGCATGGTCTTCCCGGTGCCGGGCTCGCCCTTGACCAGCAGCGGCCGCTCGAGCGTGATCGCCGCGTTCACGGCCAGGGTCAGGTCGTCTGTCGAAACGTAGGAGGCCGATCCTTTGAAGCGCATGCGGCAAGTATGCTATAAAATCGCCCGCTTCCCGCCCCATAACAAGACGCATGCCCAACCGATTTCTCGCCGCTGTCCTCGCCGTTGGTCTGATGGCTGTTGCGCACGGCGCCGCCGCCCAGCAGAAGCAGGACCCGAAGAAGCAGGAAGCGAAGAAGCCGGAAGCGAAGCAGGCCGCGCACGATCCGCAGGACGCGATCCGCATGTGCATCGGCTGCCACGGCATCCCGGGATACAAGACCGCGTTCCCCGACGTGTATCACGTGCCGAAGATCGCGGGCCAGCAGCCCGCGTACATCGTCAACGCGCTGAAGGCCTACAAGTCGGGCGAGCGCTCGCATCC
>DASQGB010000134.1:0-11533 GCA_035632815.1 Burkholderiales bacterium
CTTTCGCACCACCGATGTGACCGGGTCGGTGGAGCTGCCCAAGGGCACCGAGATGGTGATGCCCGGGGACAACGTGAAGATGGTGGTGACGCTGATCACGCCCATCGCGATGGAGCAGGGGCTGCGCTTTGCCATCCGCGAAGGCGGTAAGACCGTCGGTGCGGGTGTGGTCGCGAAAATACTCGAGTAAGGAAAATGCAAAGCCAGCGCATCAGAATTCGTCTCAAAGCGTTCGACTACCGCCTGATCGATCAGTCGGCGCTCGAGATCGTGGATACGGCCAAGCGCACCGGAGCGGTGGTGCGCGGCCCCGTGCCGCTGCCGACGCGCAAAGCGCGCTTCGACCTGCTGCGCTCGCCGCACATCGACAAGGCGTCGCGCGAGCAATTGGAGATTCGCACGCATCTGCGGCTGATGGACATCATCGACCCGACCGACAAGACAGTCGACGCGCTGATGAAGCTCGACCTGCCCGCCGGGGTTGACGTGGAAATCAAGGTTCAGTAAGCGCCTCACATAGAGGTCAAGAACATGGCTATCGGATTGGTCGGCCGCAAGGTCGGCATGACGCGCATCTTCACCGACGACGGCGCCACGCAGCCGGTGACGGTGCTCGACGTGTCGGACAACCGCATCACGCAGATCAAGACCGCAGATAAGGACGGCTATGCCGCCGTCCAGGTTGCGTTCGGCAAGCGCCGCGCCAGCCGCGTCCGCAAGCCGCTCGCCGGCCACCTCGCCAAGGCAGCGGTCGAGGGCGGCCATGTGCTGCGCGAGTTTCGCGCCAAGGCCGAGGAGTTCGCGAGCTTCAAGGTCGGCGGCAAGATCGGCGTCGAGATATTCAAGGTCGGCCAGAAGGTCGACGTGCAGGGCGTGACCATCGGCAAGGGCTTCGCCGGCGTGATCAAGCGCCACCACTTCGGCGGCCAGAACGCCTCGCACGGCAACTCGATCTCGCACCGGGTGCCGGGCTCGACCGGGCAGAACCAAAGTCCGGCTCACGTTTTCAAGGGCAAGCGTATGCCGGGACACCTCGGCAATGTTCGCCGTAGCGTCGGTAACCTGGTGGTAGTCCGCGTAGACGCCGAGCGGCAGCTGCTGCTCGTAAGGGGCTCCGTGCCCGGCTCCAAGGGGCGGGACGTGATTGTCCGCCCGGCGGTGAAGGGGTAAGGCCATGGAACTCAAGACGATGAACGAGAAAGGGCCCGCCGGCACGGTCAGCGCGCCCGACGCGCTGTTCGCGAAGGACTACAACGAGGCCCTGGTGCACCAGCTGGTGATCGCTTACCAGGCGAACGCGCGGCTGGGAACGCGCGCCCAGAAGGACCGCGGCGCCGTCAATCACTCCACCAAGAAGCCCTGGCGGCAGAAAGGCACCGGGCGCGCGCGCGCGGGAATGACCTCGAGCCCGCTGTGGCGCGGCGGCGGCAAGATTTTCCCCAATTCGCCCGACGAGAATTTCTCGCACAAGGTCAACCGCAAGATGTACCGCGCCGGCATGGCCTCGATCCTGTCGCAGCTGGCGCGCGAGGATCGCATCCGGGTGATCGACGAGTTCAGCGTGGCCGAGCCGAAGACCAAGCTCCTGGCGCAGAAGGTGAAATCGATGGGCTTCGACGGCGTGCTGGTGATTACCGACGAGATCGATCAGAACCTGAGGTTGTCATCGCGCAACCTGTCGAACATCGAGATCATGGCGGTGCGCCATACCAATCCGGTGGCCCTGGTGCGCTACCCGGGCGTGCTGGTGACGAAGGCGGCGCTCGCGAAGCTCGAGGAGATGCTCAAGTGACGGCCACCCGCAAATACAACGCCGACCGCCTGATGACCGTGGTGCTCGCGCCGGTGGTCTCCGAGAAGAGCACTTTCGTCGCCGACAAGAACCGGCAATACGTGTTTCGCGTCGCCGACAGGGCCACCAAGCCGCAGATCAAGGCCGCCGTCGAGCTGATGTTCAAGACCAAGGTCGATTCGGTCACCGTCCTCAACGTGCGCGGCAAGACGCGCCGCTTCGGACGCATCGAGGGACGCCGACGCAACTGGAAGAAGGCCTACGTGCGTCTCGCGACCGGCCAGGAAATCAACTTCGCCGCGACTGAGTAAACCATGCCACTCGTAAAAGTAAAGCCGACCTCCCCGGGGCGCCGCGCGCTGGTCAAGGTAGTCACGCCCGGGCTGCACAAGGGAGATCCGCACTGGCCGCTTACCGTCAGCCAGTCGAAGACCGACGGGCGCAACAACCATGGCCGCATCACCATGCGGCACAAGGGCGGTGGCCACAAGCACCATTACCGGAAGGTCGATTTCCGCCGCGACAAGGACGGCATCACGGCGCGCGTCGAACGGCTCGAGTACGACCCGAACCGCAGCGCGCATCTCGCGCTTCTGCTGTACGCCGACGGCGAGCGCCGCTATGTGATCGCGGCGAAGGGCCTGACCGTCGGGACGCAGCTCGTGTCGGGCTCCGAGGCGCCCATCAAGTCGGGCAACGCGCTTCCGCTTCGCAACATCCCGGTGGGCACCATCGTGCATTGCGTCGAGATGATGCCGGGGAAAGGCGCGCAGATCGCGCGCTCGGCGGGCGGCGGCGCGCAGCTGCTCGCGCGCGAAGGCTCCTACGCCCAGCTGAGGCTGCGCTCGGGAGAGATCCGCAAGGTGCACGTCGACTGCCGCGCCACGATCGGCGAGGCCGGCAACGCGGAGCACAACCTGGAGTCGATCGGCAAGGCGGGCCGCAAGCGCTGGCGCGGCGTGCGGCCGACGGTGCGCGGCGTGGCGATGAATCCGATCGATCACCCGCATGGCGGCGGCGAAGGCCGCACCGCCGCGGCGCAGCCTCCGGTGTCGCCCTGGGGGGTGCAGAGCAAGGGCTTCAAGACGCGCCGCAACAAGCGGACTCAGGTGATGATCGTGCGCGACCGGCGCACGAAATAAGGACCCGACATGGCACGCTCGATCAAGAAAGGCCCCTTCGTGGACCACCACCTCATGGCGAAGGTCGACAAGGCGCGCAGCACGAGCGACAAGCGCCCGATCAAGACCTGGTCGCGGCGCTCGACCATCGTGCCCGACTTCGTCGGCCTGACGGTCGCCGTGCACAACGGCAAGCAGCACGTGCCGGTGTACATCACCGAGAACATGGTCGGCCACAAGCTTGGCGAATTCGCGCTGACCCGCATCTTCAAGAGCCATTCGGCGGTGGGCAAGCGGACCGAGGAAGCCGTGGGCAGGGCACCGGTGAGCGCCCCGGGCGCGGCCGCACCTGCGGCGGCCCCGGCGCCGGCGGCCGCGGCTCCAGCGCCTAAGAAATAAGGCATGCCCATGGAAACCAAAGCGATTCTGCGCGGCGCCCGGCTCTCGGCCCAGAAGGGCAGGCTGGTCGCCGACCTGGTTCGCGGCAAGCCCGTCGACCAGGCGATGAATCTGCTCGCGTTCTCGCCGAAGAAGGGCGCGGCGATCATCCGCAAGGTGCTCGAGTCCGCAGTCGCCAATGCCGAGCACAACGACGGCGCGGATATCGACGCGCTCAAGGTGAAGACCATCTTCGTAGAGCGCGGCTCGTTCCAGAAACGCTTCCAGGCTCGCGCCAAGGGACGCGGCAACCGCGTTCTAAAGCATACGTGCCACATCTTCGTTACGGTGGGTGATTAATGGGTCAAAAGATCAACCCGATCGGCTTCAGGCTTGCGGTCAACCGCAACTGGAGCTCGCGCTGGTACGCCAACAACCGCAACTTCGCGCCGATGCTCGCCGAGGACATCAAGGTGCGCGACTTCCTCAAGAAGAAGCTCGCGCACGCCTCGGTCGGCCGGGTGCTGATCGAGCGGCCGGCGAAGGACGCGCGCATCACCATCTTCTCGGCGCGCCCGGGCGTGGTGATCGGCAAGAAGGGCGAGGAGATCGAGGCGCTGAAGGCCGAGCTGCGGCGCATCATGGGCGTCAACCAGGTGCACGTGAACATCGAGGAGATCCGCAAGCCGGAGACCGACGCCCAGCTGATCGCAGACTCGATCGCGCAGCAGCTCGAGAAGCGCATCATGTTCCGCCGCGCGATGAAGCGCGCCATGCAGAACGCCATGCGGCTGGGCGCGCAGGGCATCAAGATCATGAGCGCCGGGCGGCTGAACGGCATCGAGATCGCGCGCACCGAGTGGTACCGCGAAGGCCGCGTGCCGCTGCACACCCTGCGCGCCGATATCGACTACGGCCTGGGCGAGGCGAAAACCTCCTACGGTGTGATCGGCATCAAGGTGTGGGTCTACAAGGGCGAAATCCTGACTAAAGCCGAGGCGCAGGCGGCACTGCCGTCGGCCTTGCCGGCGGCACAGCCCGAGGCGCCGGCGGAGCCCAAGCGCGCCAAGAAGCCGGCGCCCAGAGCCGGCGCCAAGCGGGGTCCGGCGAGGCCCAGGCCCGAGGGCGACAAGCGGCCGATGAAGAGGGAGGCGGCGCCCGCGCCGAAGACCGTGGTCAAGCGCCCGAAGAAGGTCGTCGTCAAGGACGAAGGCGAGAACAAGGTCGTCAAGGTCGAAGGCGAGAACAAGGTCGTCAAGGACGAAGGCGAGAAGAAGGAATAGCGCATGCTTCAACCCGCACGCACCAAGTACCGCAAGCAGCAGAAGGGCCGCAATACCGGCGTCGCAACGCGCGGCGCCAAGGTGTCCTTCGGCGAATACGGCCTGAAGGCCACCACGCGCGGGCGGCTGACGGCGAGGCAGCTGGAAGCGGCCCGCCGGGCGATGTCGCGCCATATCAAGCGCGGCGGCCGCATCTGGATCCGCGTCTTCCCCGACAAGCCGATTTCGACCAAGCCGGCTGAAGTACGCATGGGCAACGGCAAGGGCAACCCCGAGTACTTCGTCGCCGAAATCCAGCCGGGCAAGATCATCTATGAGATGGACGGCGTGACTGCGGTGCTTGCCAAGGAAGCGTTCGCGCTCGCCTCGGCCAAGCTGCCGTTTCGCACCATCGTGGTGCAAAGGATGCTGGGATGAACGCGAGTGAGCTTCGCGCCAAGAGCGGCGATGACCTGCAGAAGGAGCTCGAAGCGCTGCTCAGGGCGCAGTTCGGCCTGCGCATGCAGCTCGCCACCCAGCAGCTCGGCAACACCAGCCAGCTGAAGAAACTGCGGCGCGACATCGCGCGCCTGCGCACCATCATGAGAGAAAAGGTGGCGGCCCAATGAATGCAGAAGCAGCTAGGAAAGACCCGGCTGAGGCCCCGGCGAAGAACCAGCGCACGCTGGTCGGCCGCGTGACCAGCAACAAGATGCAGAAGACGGTGGTGGTGCGCGTCGAGCGCCGCGTGCGCGACCCGATGATGGGCAAAACCATTACGCGCTCGAAGAAGTTCCACGCGCATGTGGAGACCGGCGAGTTCAACGAAGGCGACCTGGTCGAGATCGCGGAGTGCCGGCCTCTTTCGAGAACCAAGTCGTGGCGTGTGACCCGCCTTGTGGAGAAATCCAAGGCCGTTTAGAATTCCGACCCCCGGACGGGGTCCAAAACTGCGCTACAGCGGTAGCGCAAGTTGGATTGGAGAACACAGATGATTCAGATGCAGTCCGTGCTGGACGTCGCCGACAACACCGGCGCGCGCGCAGTGATGTGCATCAAGGTGCTCGGCGGCTCCAAGCGCCGCTATGCCTCGATCGGCGACGTGATCCGCGTCAGCGTCAAGGACGTCGCTCCGCGCGGACGCGTGAAGAAGGGCGAGATCTATCACGCCGTCGTGGTGCGCACCGCGAAGGGCGTGCGCCGCGCCGACGGCTCGCTGATCCGCTTCGACCGCAATGCCGCGGTGCTGCTCACGCCGAAGCTCGAGCCGATCGGCACCCGCATCTTCGGGCCGGTCACGCGGGAACTGCGCACCGAGCGCTTCATGAAGATCGTGTCGCTCGCACCCGAGGTGCTGTGATGCAACGAGTTCGAAAAGGCGACGAGGTGGTGGTGCTTGCCGGGCGCGACAAGGGCAAGCGCGGCACGGTGCTGCGGCGGATCGACGCCGAGCATGTCGTGGTCGAGGGCGTGAACCGGGTGAAGAAGCACCAGCGCCCCAACCCCATGAAGGGCGTGACGGGCGGCATCATCGACAAGGACCTGCCGATCCACATCTCCAACATCGCGCTGTTCAACCCCGCCACCAAGAAGGCCGACCGCTCTCGCGTGAAGACGCTGGACGACGGCCGCAAGGTGCGGGTGTTCAAGGCGAACGGCGAGCAGGTGGACGCTTAACATGGCCAAGGAAGAAAAGTCGAAGCACGGAAAGCAGGAACAGGAAAAGCAGGAAAAGAAGCCTGCGCCCCAGCAGCAGAAGCAGCCGAAGAAGGAAGCCCAGGCCCCAAAGAAGGAGGCTCCGGCCAAGCCGGACGCCCCGCAGATCCCGGCGCCGCCGGCGCGGCTCGCGATCTACTACCGCGAAAAAGTGGTGCCGGATCTGATGCAGAAGTTCGGCTACAAGACCGTCATGCAGGTGCCGCGCCTGCGCAAGATCACCATCAACATGGGCGTCGGCGAGACCACCACGGACAAGAAGACGCTTGATCACGCGCTTGCCGACATGACGAAGATCGCCGGCCAGAAGCCGGTGGTCACCAAGGCGCGCCGCTCGATCGCCAATTTCAAGGTGCGCGCGGGATTTCCGGTCGGCTGCATGGTGACGCTGCGCGGCGCCCGCATGTTCGAGTTCTTCGACCGCCTGGTGAACATCGCCATCCCGCGCATCCGCGATTTCCGCGGCATATCGAACCGTGCTTTCGACGGGCGCGGCAACTACAGCCTGGGCATCCGCGAGCAGATCATCTTTCCGGAGATCGACTACGACAAGATCGACGCGCTGCGCGGCATGAACATCGCCATTACCACCTCCGCAAGATCGGACGATGAGGCGCGCGCATTGCTCGCCGCGTTCCGCTTCCCGTTCAAGCACTGAAAGAGAACCAGCCATGGCCAAGCTCGCATTGAAGCTACGCGATCAGAAGCGCCGCAAGACGGTCGAGAAGTTCAAGGTGAAACGCGCGGCGCTGCTCGACATCATCAGCGACTCGCGCGCCTCCGACGAGGCCAGGGAGGAGGCGCGCGCAAAGCTGCAGAGGCTGCCCCGCGACGCGTCGCCCGTGCGGCTGCGCAACCGCTGCGCGCTGACCGGGCGTCCGCGCGGCGTGTACCGCAAGTTCGGGCTCGGTCGCAACAAGCTGCGCGACCTGGCGCTGAAGGGCGAAGTGCCCGGCGTCATCAAGGCAAGTTGGTAGAAATGAGGGTAAGGAGACACGCATGAGCATGAGCGACCCCATCGCGGACATGCTGACCCGCATCCGCAATGCCCAGATGGTCGGGCATGCGGAGGTGGTGATGCCGGCATCCGGGCTGAAGGCTTCGATCGCCAAGGTGCTGAAGGACGAGGGCTATATCGAGGACTTCGCGCTGCGCGACAAAGGTCCGAGGAAGGAGCTGCTGATCGGGCTCAAGTACTACGCCGGGCGGCCGGTGATCGAGCGCCTGGAGCGGGTATCGAAGCCGGGGCTGCGCGTCTACAAGGGCCGCGACGACATCCCGCGCGTCATGAACGGGCTCGGCGTTGCGATCCTTTCGACCTCGCGCGGCGTGATGACCGACCGCAAGGCCCGCGCCGACGGCGTCGGCGGCGAAGTCCTCTGCATCGTTGCTTAAGGGGCGGTCATGTCGCGCATCGCAAAATACCCCATTCCGCTGCCCAAGGGCGTCGATGTGAACCTGGCGTCGGGGCAGATTTCGGTGAAGGGCCCGCTCGGCAGCATCGCGCGCGCCGCCGATCCGAACGTGGCAGTGGAGAAGGACGCAGACCAGGTGGTGTGCAAGGCGCTCGGCAACTCGCGCCATGCCAACGCCATGTCCGGCACCATGCGCGCGCTGGTCGCAAACATGGTGACCGGCGTCACCAAGGGCTTCGAGAAAAGGCTCGCGCTGGTCGGCGTCGGCTACCGTGCCCAGGCGCAGGGCGACAAGCTGAACCTCTCGCTCGGCTTCTCGCATCCGGTCGTGCACCAGATGCCGAAAGGCGTGAAGGTCGCGACCCCGACCCAGACGGAGATCGTGATCAGCGGCATCGACAAGCAGCTCGTCGGTCAGGTGGCGGCCGAAGTGCGCGCCCACCGCTCCCCCGAGCCCTACAAGGGCAAGGGCGTGCGCTATGCCAAAGAGGTCATCGTGTTGAAAGAGACGAAGAAGAAGTAACCGCCATGATCGAGAAAAAACTTGCGAGGCTGCGCCGCGCGCGCCAGACCCGGCTCAAGATCCGGGAAGTCGGCGCGGTGCGCCTGACCGTATACCGCACGAACGGACACATCTACGCGCAGCTCACCTCGCCCTCGGGTGACAAGGTGCTGGCGAGCGCCTCGACGCTGGAGAAGGACGTGCGCACTCAGCTCAAAAACGGCGGCGACCGCAAAGCGGCCGAGATCGTCGGTCAGCGCATCGCCAGCAAGGCGAAGGAAAAAGGCATCGAGCAGGTCGCCTTCGACCGCGCCGGATACCGGTATCACGGGCGTGTGAAGGCGCTCGCCGAGGCGGCCCGCGCGGGCGGCCTCAAGTTCTGAAGAGGATATATGGCAAAGATTCAACCTAGGATGCAGCAGTCGGAGGAGCGGGGCGACGGGCTGCGCGAGAAGATGATCGCGGTCAACCGCGTCACCAAGGTGGTCAAGGGCGGGCGGGTGCTCGGCTTCGCCGCCCTCACCGTGGTCGGCGACGGCGACGGCGGCATCGGCATGGGCAAGGGCAAGGCGCGCGAAGTGCCGGTCGCGGTGCAGAAGGCGATGGAGGAGGCGCGGCGCAAGCTCTTCAAGGTCAAGCTGAAGAACGGCACCCTCTACCATGCCGTGGTCGGCCGCCACGGCGCGGCCAAGGTGCTGATGCAGCCTGCCCACGAGGGCACCGGCATCATCGCCGGCGGGCCGATGCGCGCGGTGTTCGAGGTGATGGGCGTCACCAACGTGCTCGCCAAGTGCTTCGGCTCGACCAACCCCTACAACGTGGTGCGGGCGACGCTGAACGGCCTGCGCGCGATGAGCACGCCCTCCGAGATCGCGGCCCGGCGCGGCAAGACGGTCGAGGAAATCACCGCATGAAAAAGCTCAAGATCCGTCTCGTCAAGGGGCTCGCCGGCTGCAAGCAGCGGCACCGCGACACCGTGCGCGGGCTCGGGCTGAAGCGGCTGAACAGCGTGGTCGAGCTCGTCGACACCCCCGAGGTGCGCGGCATGATCAATCGCGTGAACTACCTGGTCCGCATCGAGGCCTGAAAACATGAGACTCAACACCCTGAAGCCCGCACCGGGCTCGAAAAAGGACCGCCACCGCGTCGGCCGCGGCGTCGGCTCGGGCTGGGGCAAGACCGCCGGCCGCGGCCACAAGGGGCAAAGAGCGCGCTCAGGCGGCTACCACAAGGTCGGATTCGAAGGCGGCCAGATGCCGCTGCACCGGCGCCTGCCCAAGCGCGGCTTCAAGTCGCTCACCCACTCGGACGTCGCGGAAGTGCGACTGGGCGAGCTCGAAGCCATCCAGGTGACCGAGATCGATCTTGCGGCGCTGCAGGCCGCTGGCATCGTGTCCAAGAAAGCGCTAGGCGCAAAGATCATCCTGTCCGGCAAGCTATCGAAGAAGGTCAACGTGAAAGGCGACGTTAGAGTCTCCAAGGGCGCGCGCGCGGCGATCGAGTCGGCGGGCGGCAAGGTGGAGGTCATCGAGAAGCCAGAGAAGCCCGAGAAGCCGCAGAAGCTCAAGAAACAGGAAAAGGCGCCTGAAGAGAGCCCGAAGGCCTGATGGCGACGGCTCTTCCCAACGTCGGCAAGGGTTCGCGCTACGGCGATCTCAAGCGCCGGCTGCTGTTCCTGCTCGGGGCGCTGGTCGTGTTCCGCATCGGCGCCCACATCCCGGTGCCGGGCATCGATCCGAACGTGCTCGCCGATCTCTTCCAGGGGCAGCAGGGCGGGATCATGGGCATGTTCAACATGTTCTCGGGCGGCGCGCTGTCGCGCTTCACCATCTTTGCGCTCGGCATCATGCCTTACATCTCCGCCTCGATCATCATGCAGCTGATGACCGCGGTCAGCCCGCATCTCGACCAGCTGAAGAAGGAAGGCGAATCCGGACGGCGCAAGATCACGCAGTACACGCGCTACGGCACGGTGTTCCTGGCGCTGTTCCAGGCGACCGGCATCTCGGTCCTGCTCGAGTCTCAGCCCGGGCTGGTGCTCGAGCCGGGCCTGATGTTCCGCATCGTCACCGTGACGACGCTCGTCACCGGCACCATGTTCATCATGTGGCTGGGCGAGCAGATCACCGAGCGCGGCCTGGGCAACGGCATCTCGATCATCATCTTCGCCGGAATCGCCGCGGGCCTGCCCACGGCGATCGCGGGGACGCTCGAGCTGGTGCGCACCGGCTCCATGCATCCGCTTACCGCGATGCTGATCGCCGTGTCGGTCCTGGCGGTGACGGCATTCGTGTGCTTCGTCGAGCGCGGCCAGCGCAAGATCCTGGTGAATTACGCCAAGCGCCAGGTCGGCAACCGCGTCTATGGCGGGCAGAGCTCGCACCTGCCGTTCAAGCTCAACATGTCGGGGGTGATCCCGCCGATCTTCGCCAGCTCGCTGATCTTATTTCCGGCCACCGTGCTGGGCTGGTTCGGCTCCCAGGAGGGACTGGTCTGGTTGAGCACCGTGGCGGGCACGCTGACTCCGGGGCAGCCGATCTACGTCCTGCTTTATGCCGCGCTGATCATCTTTTTCTGCTTCTTTTACACGGCGCTGCAGTACAACCCGAAGGAGACCGCAGACAACCTGAAGAAGAGCGGCGCCTTCGTTCCGGGGATCCGGCCGGGCGACCAGACCGCGCGCTACCTGGAGAAAATCCTGACCCGGCTCACGCTGGCCGGCGCGGTTTACGTCACCTCGGTATGCCTGCTCCCCGAATTCCTGATCCTGCGGTGGAACGTGCCCTTCTATTTCGGCGGCACCTCCCTGCTGATCATCGTGGTGGTGACGATGGATTTCATGTCGCAGGTTCAGGCCTACGTCATGACGCACCAGTACGAGAGCCTGCTGCGCAAGGCCAATTTCAAGGGGGGCTTGCCCGTCCGCTAGCGATGGCCAAGGAAGATGTAATCGAGATGCAGGGAGAGGTGGTCGAAAACCTGCCGAACGCCACGTTCCGCGTCAGGCTGGAGAACGGCCACACGATTCACGCCTTCATCTCCGGAAAGATGCGCATGAACTACATCCGCATCCTGCCGGGAGACAAGGTTACGGTGCAGATGACGCCCTACGATCTGACCAAGGGTCGGATCACATTCAGGGCAAAGTGAGGGAATGCAATGAAAGTCATGGCCTCGGTAAAAAGGATCTGCCGCAAGTGCAAGATCGTGCGGCGCAAGGGCGTGGTGCGGGTGATTTGCTCGGATCCGCGCCACAAACAGCGACAGGGATGACGCACAGCGTCATAGGGTTGATAAGGCCTTGTTCACACTGATATAATTTCGGGTTTCGCGCAGACAAAGCCGCA
>DASQGB010000135.1:0-5317 GCA_035632815.1 Burkholderiales bacterium
CCCGCGGAGGCGCCCCGGCCGCGCGCGAGCTCGGTGCCGGTGTGGGCCAGCACGATCCTGGTGGTCTCGGTGCTGCTGCTGGCGCTCGGCTACTGGACCTACCGCGCAGTGGAAGGCTCGCTGCGCGAGCTGCGCGCCGCAACGATGAAGAGCCTCCTGGATTCGCAGGCCAATGCGCTGCGCGTGTGGATCGCCGAAGAGACCGCCGACGCAGATCGCATCGCGCGCGAGCCGCGCGTGCGCGATGCGGTGGCGAAGCTCTCGCGCAGTCCGCAGTGCTCCGGTCCGGCGCGCGCACAGCTCGAGGAAGTGCTGCGGCCGCTGCTGCGCGACGTCGGAGACGCGACGTTCAATCTCACCGACCGGCGCGGCAGGCTGATTGCGACGCGATTTCCCGATTACTGCGGGCGCTCCCTGACGCGCGATTTCTTCGCGCAGCTCGCGCCGGTCTTCGAGGGCACGCCGCGCTTCGTGCGGCCGTACGGGGACCGGGAGCGCGTGGCCGATGCGCCGCAGGTGCGGCGCGGGCCGCCCTTCGCCTGGGTCGTCGCCCCGGTACGCGACGCCGCGGGCGAGGTGATCGCGGCGCTCGGCGTCGCCGAGCCGGTCGATGCCGTGTTCGCCTCGATCGTGCAGGCCGCGCGCCCCGGCGAGACCGGCGAGGCATTCGCCTTCGACCAGCGCGGCGCCATTCTTACCGCGGAGCGTTTCGGCGAGCTCTCGCCTCTGCACGGCAAGGGCGATGGCGTGGTGCTGGAACCCTACATGAATCATCGCGGCGCCAAGGTCATCGGAGCGGCGCGCTGGCTGCCCGAATACGGCATGGGCGTCGCGATCGAGATGGAAGCGACCGAGGCATACGCGCCGCTGCGCTACCTCAACATCGCCTTCGGCGTGGTCTTCGGCGCGCTGGTGATCGCGGTGTTCGCCGCGCTCGTCAGCGCGGCTTCGGTGATCCGGCTACGGCGCCAGGTGGGCGAAACCCGCCGCCTGGGCGCCTACGTGCTGCAGCGGCGCATCGGCGAAGGCGGCATGGCGAACGTGTACCTCGCGCGCCACGCTCTGCTCAAGCGCCCGACCGCGGTGAAGCTGCTCAAGCCGGCGCGCGCCACCGACGAGATGATCGCCCGCTTCGAGCGCGAGGTGCAGCTGGCAAGCAGCCTGTCGCACCCCAACACGGTGGAGATCTTCGACTTCGGCCGCACGCGCGACGGGCTGTTCTACTACGCCATGGAATACCTCGACGGCCTGACGGTGTCGGAAGTCATCGCGCGCAGCGGCGCGCTGCCGGTTTCCAGAACTGTCCACCTCCTGAGGCAGGCGTGCGCCGCATTGGCCGAAGCGCACGGCAAGGGCCTCGTGCACCGCGACGTCAAGCCCGAGAACGTGATGGTGTGCCGCTACGGCGGCGCCTACGACTTCGTCAAGATCCTCGACTTCGGTCTGGTGAAGTCGGTCGGCGCGAAGCACAGCCGGGATCTCACGCGCAACCTGCGCATCCTGGGCACGCCGCTGTACATGGCGCCCGAGCGGCTGCGCAACCCGGCCGACGTCGACGCGCGGGCGGACATCTACGCCGTCGGCGCGCTCGCCTATCTGATGCTCACCGGCCGCAACATGCTCGAGGCCGCCGACGACCTGGAGATGACCAGCAGGATCCTCAACGAGGAGCCGGCCCGCGTGTCGGCCGTCGCGCCGCAGGCCGTGCCGCTGGAGCTCGACCTGGTGGTGACCGCCTGCGTGGAGAAGAGGCGCGAAGACCGCCCGCAGCGCATCGCCGACCTGGTCGAGGCCTTCGAGGCGCTCGGAGCCGACTTCCCCTGGACGCAACGCGAGGCGCAAGCATGGTGGAACAACCTGCCCGAGCGCGAATTGGCATGACCTTGTTTGGGTACAATCGGCTCCCCGCATGCAGCCCGGCACGCGTTACTTCCTCGAAGTAAATCCGCGCATCCCCAAGCGCCTCGCGCGCCTGGAGGAGCTGGCGGCGAACCTGTGGTACAGCTGGGACCGCCCGACGCGCGCCCTCTTCGCCAAGCTCAATCCCGCATTGTGGGACGCGGTGGGCCATTGCCCCAAGGCGATGCTCAAGCGCATCGACGAGCAGCGGCTGCTCGACGCCGCCGGGGACCCGGCCTTCCTGGATAGCCTGACGCGGGTGCAGTCGGCGTTCGACGCCTACCACGCCGACCCGCCGTTCAAGCAGAACTCGGGCGGCTTCCGGCCCGAGGACCTGGTGGCCTATTTCTGCGCCGAGTTCGGCATCCACGAAAGCCTGCCGCTGTACTCGGGCGGCCTAGGCATCCTCGCCGGCGACCACTGCAAGGCGGCGAGCGACTTCCAGCTGCCGTTCATCGGCATCGGCCTGCTCTACCGCCAGGGCTACTTCGTGCAGACCATCGACGCAGAAGGCCGGCAGCGCGCCGAATACCACGACTCGGAGTTCGACGACCTGCCGATCGAGCCGGTGCGCCGCAAGGACGCAAGCGAGCTCGCCATCGAGCTCGCCTTTCCCGGCCGCAAGCTGATGGTCAAGGTATGGCAGACGCGCTGCGGCCACGTGAAGCTCTACCTGCTCGACACCGACGTGCCGGAGAACCTCGAGCGCGACCGCCACATCACCCACCGGCTGTACGGCGGCGACCGCACCACGCGCCTGGAGCAGGAGCTGGTGCTCGGCGTCGGCGGCGTGCGCGCGCTCGCCGCGATGGAGATGCGCCCCACCGTGTGGCACATCAACGAGGGGCATGCGGCGTTCATGATCCTCGAGCGCGTGCGCAGCCTCGCCGAAGGCATGCCGCTCGAGTCGGCCCTCGAGGCCGTGGCGGCGAACACGGTGTTCACCACCCACACGCCGGTGCCCGCGGGGCACGACCAGTTCCCCGATTCGACGGTGTACCCTTACCTCAAGAGCTGCTTCGCGGACCTGAGCGCCCAGGCGGACCGGCTTGCCGGCCTCGCGCGCCCGCCGGCGGGCGGCGACTTCAACATGACCGCGCTCGCGATCCGCGGCTCGCGCTACCACAACGGCGTGTCGCGCATCCATGGCGGCGTGTCGGCGCGCATGCTGAAGGACTTCTGGTCTCAGGTCTCGGCCGAGGAAAATCCGCTCGGTCACGTCACCAACGGCGTGCACGTGGCGACCTTCCTCGCGCCCGAATGGGGCGAGGTGCTCGACCGCTTTCTCGGCGTGGGCTGGATGCACCGCCTCGGCTACCCGGGGATCTGGGAGAAGATCCGCGACATCCCGGACCACATCTTCTGGAGCGTGCGCCAGGACATCAAGGCGCGCCTGCTGCACATGATCCGCCACCGGCTCGCGCTGCAGCACCAGCGCAACCACGGCAGCGAATCGCACCTCGAGCGCATGCTGCGCTTCGCCGATCCCGCCAGGCCCAACGTGCTCACCATCGGCTTCGGCCGGCGCTTCGCCACGTACAAGCGCGCCACGCTGCTGTTCAACGACCTGGACAATTTCCGCCGGATCATCGGCGACAAGGACCGCCCGGTGGTGTTCATGTTCGCCGGCAAGGCGCACCCCGCCGACGAGCCCGGCCAGGAGCTGATCCGCACCCTGGTGCACATGTCGGGGCAGGAGGAATTCCAGGGGCGCCTCTTGTTTCTCGAGGGCTACGACCTGCACATCGCGCGGCGCCTGGTCTCGGGCGTCGACGTGTGGCTGAACAACCCGGTGCACCCGCTCGAGGCCTCCGGCACCTCGGGCATGAAGGCCGGCATGAACGGCGTCATCAACCTGTCGATCCTCGACGGCTGGTGGGACGAGGGCTACGACGGCGAGAACGGCTGGGCGATCAAGCCGGCCTCGCCGCAGCTCGACCAGCACCGCCGCGACCGCGAGGAGGCGCGCACGCTCTACGAGATCCTGCAGGACCGCGTCGTGCCGCTCTACTACCGCCGCAGCGAGGGCGGCTACTCGGCGGAATGGATCCGCATCGCCAAGCGCTCGATGGCCTCGCTCTTGCCGCGCTACGACGCCTCGCGCATGCTCGGCGAGTACGTGTCGAAGTTCTACCTGCCCGCATCGCGCCAGGGACACCGCTACGCCGACAACGGCTACGAGGCGGCGAAGTCGGTGGCGGCGTGGAAGGCCCGCGTGCGCGCCGCCTGGAACGGCGTCGCCGCGCGGCGCCTGGACACGCCGAAGGCCCGCATCCAGTTCGGCGAGAGCGTCGCGGTCGAGGTCGCGGTCAAGCTGAACGGCCTCGAGCCCGCCGACGTGTGCGTGGAGCTGCTGCTGTCGCGCGGGCTGCGCGAGTCCCCCGCGATACGCCACAGCCACGAGCTCGAGCCCGCGGGCGCCGTCGGCGAGACGGGGGAGCAGCGCTATGCCGTCGAGCTCAAGCCGGGTCTATCGGGGCTGCTCGATTACCGCATTCGCATCTACCCGCGGCACGAGCTGCTTACGCATCCGTTCGAGCTCGGTTTGACGTATTGGGTTTAGTCAGCAGCGCGAGCGAACGCTCCTGCAGGGGGTAGCTCGACCCCGGCGCGAAGGCGCGCACCTGTGGCAGGCCGCTGCCGAAGCTCGTGTCGATGAGCGCGTCCCAGCGCTCCTCCTCCCCCCCCGGCAGCAGGAAACGGATCGGCTCGTCGTGCGCGTTGAGCAGCAGCAGCACGTCGTCGTCCTCCACCGGCCGTCCCTTGTCGTCGCATTCGGCGAGGCCCCGCCCGGAGATGTAAACACCGAGCGAGCGCGCCGAGCCGTGGTGCCACTCGTGCTCGCTCATGTCGCGCCCCTCGGGGTGCAGCCAATGGATGTCCTTCACTTCCCCGCCCCTGAAGAAGGTGCGCCGCCGGAATAGCGGATGCGCATTGCGCAGCGCGCTCAGCCTGCGCACGAAGCCCATGAGCTCTCTTTCCTCGGCACCGAGCTCCCAGTCGAGCCAGGAAAGCTCGCTGTCGTGGCAGTACGCGTTGTTGTTGCCCGATTGGCTGCGCCCCAGCTCGTCCCCCGCGAGGAGCATCGGCACGCCCTGCGAGAAGAAAAGAGTCGCGAGAAGGTTTCTTTTTTGCCTTTCTCTCAGGGCAACTACGGAAACATCCGCTGTCGGCCCCTCGGCGCCGCAGTTCCAGCTGCGGTTGTCGTTGCTGCCGTCGCGGTTGCCCTCGTGGTTGGCCTCGTTGCGCTTGCGCTCGTAGCTCACCAGATCGTGCAGCGTGAAACCGTCGTGCGCGGTGACGAAGTTGATGCTCGCGCGCGGACCGCGGCCGCTCGGCTGGAAAAGGTCGCTCGAGCCGGCGAGCCGCGAGGCAAGCTCGCCGATCTTGCCGCCGTCGCCCTTCCAGTAGGAGCGCA
>DASQGB010000136.1:0-4129 GCA_035632815.1 Burkholderiales bacterium
TCGCCAGGCGCTGCAGAACATCGTCGATATCTTGAAGGAAGCGAAAGGCAGACCCGAGCACATCGTGCGGCTGACGTGGTACGTGCTCGACAAGCAGGAGTACCTCGGCGCCTTGAAGGACGTCGGCGCGGCTTACCGCGAGCTCATGGGCAAGCACTATCCGACGATGGCCGTCGTCCAGGTGGCAGGTCTGATGGAAACCGAGGCAAGGCTTGAAATAGAGGCCACGGCAGTGATCCCCGAGGGGGAAACATGAAAGTGAGCGTCATCGGAGGAGGGCCGGGCGGCCTGTATTTCGCCCTGCTCGCCAAGAAGGCCTGGCCGCGCTGGGACATCACCGTGTACGAGCGCAACCGTCCGGACGATACTTTCGGCTTCGGCGTGGTGTTCTCCGACCAGACGCTCGACACCTTCAAGGCCTACGACGCGGTCACCTACGAGCGCATCCGGCGCCGCTTCGCCTACTGGGGCGACGTCGACGTGGTGTACAAGGGCGAGCGCCTGCGTTCGGGCGGCAACGGTTTCTGCGGCTGCTCGCGCGTCGCCCTGCTCAACATCCTGCAGGACCGCGCGCGCGACCTCGGCGTGCAGATGCGCTTCCAGCGCGAGGTCGAGGGCCTGGAGGAGCTCGCGGATGCCGACCTGGTCGTGGTCGCCGACGGCATCAACTCGAGAATCCGCGAGAAGCACAAGGACCACTTTCGCACCAGCGTCGACCTGCGGCCCAACAAGTTCACCTGGCTCGGCTCCACCCGGCCGCTCGACGCCTTCAAGTATTTCTTCCGCGAGGCCCCCGAGGGCCTGATCGTCGCCCACTGCTACCAGTACGAGACCGACCGCTCGACCTGGGTGATCGAGACCGACGAGCAGACCTGGCGCAACTTCGGCTTCGACCGCATGAGCGAGACCGAGATGCTGCCGGTGCTCGAGCGCGTATTCGCCGCGGAGCTCGACGGCCACCCGCTGATCCCCAACCGCTCGCTGTGGCGCAACTTTCCGACCATCACCAACCAGACTTGGGTACTCGAGGTCGGGAAAACTGCGGCAGTGCTGGTCGGCGACGCGAAGGCCACCGCGCATTTCTCGATCGGCTCGGGCACCAAGCTGGCGATGGAGGATGCCATTGCGCTTTTCGAATCCTTGAAAAAAGAAGGCGAAGTCAAAAAGGCACTCGCGCTCTACGACACCGCGCGCAGGGAGGAGGTCGAGAAGACCCAGCACGCGGCCAACGTGTCGCTCGCCTGGTTCGAGCACATGCAGCGTTACTGGGGGATGGAGCCCGAGCAGTTCGCCTTCGGCGTCATGTCACGCTCCAAGCAGATCACCTGGGAGAATCTCGAGCTGCGCGACCCCGCGTTTGTGCGCGACGTGCATCGATGGTTCGCAGGCAAAGTCAAGAGCCAGGGCTTCGACATCGACCTCGAACACCCGCCGGTGCCGATGTTCACGCCGTTGCGGCTGCGCGGCATGGTGCTCGAGAACCGCGTCGTGGTGTCGCCGATGGACCAGTACTCCGCGGTCGACGGCGTGCCCGGCGACTGGCACTTCGTGCATCTGGGCAGCCGCGCCATCGGCGGGGCGGGCCTGGTGTACGTGGAGATGACCTGCCCCTCGCCCGAAGCGCGCATCTCGCCCGGCGACACCGGCTTATGGAACGAGGCGCAGCGCGACGCCTTCAAGCGCATCGTCGATTTCTGCCACGCGAGCTCGAAGGCGAAGCTGTGCATGCAGCTCGGGCATTCGGGCCGCAAGGGATCGACCCAGCTCGGCTGGGAGCGCATGGACCATCCGCTGGACAGCGGCAACTGGCCCGTGGTCTCGGCCTCGCCGATCCCGTATTACGAGGGCATCTCGCAGCTGCCGCGCGAGATGACCCGCGCCGACATGGAAAGGGTTATCCAGGAATTCATTCGCTCCACCAAGTTTGCAGATGAAGCAGGATTCGACATGCTCGAGCTGCACATGGCGCACGGCTACCTCCTCGCCAGCTTTATTTCGCCTTTGACGAACCAAAGGAAAGATTCCTATGGCGGCTCGATCGACAACCGCATGCGTTTCCCGCTGGAAATCTGGAAAGCCTGCCGCAAGATCTGGCCGGAAAGAAAGCCCATGTCGGTGCGGATCTCCGCGACGGACTGGGTGCCGGGAGGTCTTTCCGGCGAGGATCTCATCGCGCTGACCCGCATGCTCAAGGACGCCGGCTGCGATCTCATCGACTGCTCGACCGGCCAGACCGTGCCGCAGCAGAAGCCGGTGTACGGACGCATGTACCAGGCGCCCTTCTCGGACTGGGTGAGGAACGAGGTCGGCATCGCGACCATGACGGTAGGCGCAGTGACTACGCCCGACCAGATCAATACGCTGCTCGCCGCGGGCAAGGCGGATCTGGTGGCGCTCGCGCGGCCGCATCTCGCCGATCCCTACATCACGCTGCGGGCGTCGGCGTGGTATCAGCACCTGGCGCAGTTCTGGCCGCCGCAGTACCTGTCGGGCCGCGATCAGGCCTTTCGCAACGCGGCGCGCGAGCGCGCCGAGCTGACGGACTTGAAGCTGCGTGCTCGCCCGGAGGGTCATGAGGTCAAGGACGCGGGCGTCAAGAGGGCGGCTTGATTACGCTCTGGGAGCTCAAGGGGAAGGCGGACCGGCGCTACAGCCTGTTCTCGTGGCGTGCCCGCATGGCGCTCAGGCACAAGGGCCTCGAGTTCCAGACCCGGCCGGTCCTTCTGAGCGACAAGGCCGCAATCGCTTTTTCCGGCGGCAAGACTGTGCCGGTGATCAAGGACGGCGACACCGTCATCCGCGACTCGTGGAAGATCGCCGAGCACCTTGAGGCACGCCATCCCGCCGCGCCGCCGCTCTTCGGCGGCGAGATCGCCCGCGGCGTATCGCAGACGTTCAACGCCTGGGTCGACCGCGCCGTGGTGCCGGCAATGCTGCCCGTGATCGCCGCCGACATCCACGAGCGAGTCGATCCGGCCGACGTAGAGTACTTCCGCCAGTCGATGGAGAAAGTCCTCAAGTGCACGCTCGACGAAACTCGCGCGCGTCGGGATGACGCGCTGCGCCGGCTGGGCGGCAGCGTCGAACCGATCCGCGCGGCGCTCAAGCGCCAGCCCTGGATCTGCGGCGAGACGCCGGCGTATGCCGACTACATCCTGTTCTCCGTGTTCCAGTGGGCGCGCGTGATGAGCCCGCAGGAAGTGCTCGCGCCCGAAGATCCGCTGTGCGCCTGGCGCGAACGCATGCTCGACCAGTACGATGGCTTCGCCCGCAAAGTCCCGATCGCGTAACCCGCGGCGCTGCGCCTGGGCGCGCAATCCGCTGGCGATCGCCTATCACGACAGGGAATGGGGCGTTCCCGTGAGGAACGACCGCAAGCTATTCGAGTTCCTGATCCTCGAAGGGGCGCAGGCCGGCCTCTCCTGGGACACCATTCTCGCCAAGCGCCGGAACTACCGGCGCGCATTCGACGGCTTTGATGTCAACAAGATTTCCAGTTACGGGCCTGCGGATCGGCGCCGGCTGCTCGCCGACGCCGGGATCGTGCGCAACCGGGCCAAAATCGATGCCGCGATCGTCAACGCGCGCTGCTTCCAGGGAGTTAAGGAGGAGTACGGCAGTTTCGCGCGCTACCTCCGGGGATTTACCGAAGCTGAGGCCTTGTCGAAGGACCTGAAGCGGCGCGGTTTCAAGTTCGTGGGCTCGACTATCATGTATGCATTCATGCAGGCGGTGGGTATGGTCAATGATCATGAGGCGGACTGCTTCCGGCGGCGCGAAATCGATGCGAAAAAGTGACCTCGGTGCCTTGCTTCTGCTTTTCGTCGCGCTGCCGGCGGCGGCCTACGACATCAACGGCGTCACGCTCGGCGCGCCGGAGGACAGGATCAAGAAGCAGTTTCCCAGCGCGCACTGCAAGGCGCTGGAGTGGACGAGCATGGCAGCCGACAGGCGCTGCGACGACGGGCGCGCCCAGTTCGGCGGCCTCGAGGTGCGAGTCACGTTCTACCTCAAGAAGGACGCGGTCGAAGCTTTCGACATCCGCTTCGACGGCCGTGAAGCCGAGCGCTTCGCCGGCTTCCTGAAGAAGCGCTATGGCGCGCCGCGCTCCGAGCTGCGCGACAAGATC
>DASQGB010000137.1:0-6319 GCA_035632815.1 Burkholderiales bacterium
ATTGCCGGGCACGCCGTACGGCGAGCGCACGCCCACCAGGCCGGTGGCGAACTGATCGAGGTTGGTCTTGCCCACAAGGATCGCGCCGGCGGCGAGCAGGGCATCGACGACCGCCGCGCTCGCCTTTGCCACGTAGGCGAACTGCGGGCAAGCCGCGGTCGTCGGATGCCCGGCGTAATCGATGTTGTCCTTGATCGCGAACGGGATGCCGTAGAGCGGCAGCCCCTGCGGGCCGCGGCGCTCGAGCTCCGCGGCGCGCGCCTCCAGCTCGGCACGCGGCAGCCGGTGGATCCAGGCGCGGTCCTTGCCGCGGCGCGCAATGCGCTCGAGTATTCCGGTCACCGTCTGCGCCGGCCGCAGCGTGCCGGCCGCGTAACGCTTTCCCAGCGAGGCAAGATCGAGGGGGTCGGCGGCTTGCAGCACGGCGGAAGCTTACTCTAGTATACAAGTCTGTGTACATCCACAAGGTCGTCGCCAACCTGTACCGCGACTCGGTGTCGCTGATGCAGCTGTCGGCCTCGCTCGCGAAGCTGCCGGGCGTCGAGCAGGCGTCGGCGGTGATGGCGACGCCGGCCAACCTCGACCTCCTGAAGGACGCCGGGCTGATGGACGATGCCGTCCCGGCGAGCCCGAACGACTTGCTGATCGCGGTGCGCGGTAGATCCGCCGCCCCGCTGGAGGCGGCGATCGCCGCCGCGGTGAGCGCGCTCGACAAGCCCCCCGAGCGTCCCGCCGGCGGCGGCCCTGCGGCGCAGCCGCCGCGCAGCCTGCAGATGGGTCTCGCGCAGACGCCCGAGGCGAATCTCGCGCTGATCTCGGTCCCCGGCGAATACGCCGCCGCCGAGGCGATGAAGGCGCTGCGCCTGGGCCTCAACGTGATGCTGTTCAGCGATAACGTCGCGCTGTCCGATGAGATTTCCTTGAAGAAATACTCGAGGGAGAAAGGCCTGCTGGTGATGGGGCCGGACTGCGGCACCGCGATCATCGACGGCATCCCGCTCGGCTTCGCCAACGCCGTGCGGCGCGGCGCGATCGGCGTCGTCGGGGCCTCGGGTACCGGCACGCAGCAGGTGACGAGCCTGGTGCATCGCCGCGGCGCCGGCATCTCGCACGCCATCGGCACCGGCGGCCACGACCTGCACCAGGACGTCGGCGGCATCTCCATGCTGCAGGGATTGAAGCTGCTTTCGCGCGACCCCGAGACGAAAGCGATCGTGCTGATCTCGAAGCCGCCCTCCCCCAGCGTGGCGAAGGAAGTGCTGGCAGCCGCCCGGCGCGCGGGCAAGCCGGTGGTGGTCAACTTCGTCGGCGCCGCGCAGGAAGCCGCGGGAGAGAATTTGTATCCGGTCAAGACACTCGAGGAGGCCGCGGTCGCCGCCGTGGCGCTCGCCGCCGGGCGGCGACCTGCGCGCGCCTCAACATCCAAGGTGACTCTGCCGCGAATAGCCTTTAAAAAAAGCCAGCGCTACATCCGCGGCCTCTATAGCGGCGGCACGTTCTGCTACGAGGCCTCTTACCTGCTCGACGACGCCTGGTCGAACACGCCGGTCAACCCGGCGCGGAAGATCAAGGACGTGTGGAAATCGCAAGGCCACACGCTCGTCGATCTCGGCGACGACGTCTTCACCCGCGGCCGGCCGCATCCGATGATGGACCACCGGCTGCGCAATGAGCGGCTGCTCGAGGAAGCGGCCGATCCGGAAGTGGCGGTCATCCTGTTCGACGTCGTGCTCGGCTACGGCTCCCACCCCGATCCCGCGGCCGAAATGATTCCGACTCTCCTCAAGGCGAAGAAGGGCCGCGCGCTTGCCTTCGTCGCATCGGTATGCGGCACCGACGAGGATCCGCAGGGGCTCGCGCGCCAGGAAGCGGCGTTGCGCGAGGCCGGCGTGCTGCTCGCCGAAAGCAACGCGCGCGCGGTGATGCTCGCCGCCGCGATCGCCAAGCGCCTCGCATGAGCGCTCTCTTCGCCACGCCGTTATCCGTGCTGAATGTCGGCCTCGCCTCCTTCGCGGAGGCGATCGTGCAGCGCGGCGGCGCGGCAACCCGCATCGAGTGGGCACCGCCGGCCAACGGCGATGCGCGCGTCGGGGCGGCGCTCGCGAAACTCGTCAATGATCAGAGAGTGGAAGCCGCCAATGCCCAGGCGGCAGACCGCTATCTGGCGGCGCAGCCCAGGCTCGAAGGCGTCGGCGTCGCCCGGGAGGTGCTGCCCGGCATGGGCGAGCGCATGATCCTGCACGCCGGGCCGCCGATCGCCTGGGAGCGCATGTGCGGGCCGATGAAAGGCGCCATCGTCGGCGCCATCCTGTACGAAGGCTGGGCGGGCGATGCCGAGCGCGCGCGCGCCATGGCGCAAAGCGGCGAGATCGCATTCGAGCCCTGCCACCACCACTCCGCGGTGGGGCCGATGGCGGGCATCATCAGCCCGTCGATGCCGGTGTGGATGGTCGTGAACCCGACGCACGGCAACCGCGCTTTCAGCAACCTGAACGAAGGGCTCGGCAAGGTGCTGCGCTTCGGCGCCAACAGCCCGGAGGTGATCTCCCGCCTGAAGTGGATGGAGAAGACGCTGGCGCCGACGCTCCGAGCTGGTTTGGAAGTCTTAAAGGATTTAGACATTAAACCGCTGATGGCGCAGGCCCTGCACATGGGCGACGAAGTGCATAACCGCAATGTCGCCGCTTCCTCCCTGCTCATCAAGCGGCTGGTGCCGGCGCTGCTCAGGTCCTCCGCCCCGGCGCAGGACGTCGCGTCGGTGATCGAGTTCATCGCCGGCAACGACCATTTCTTCCTCAACATCTCGATGGCCGCCTGCAAGGCGATGCTCGACGCCGCGCAGGGCGTGCCCGGCAGCAGCATGCTGACCGTCATGGCGCGCAACGGCGTCGAGTTCGGCATCCGCCTGAGCGGACTGGGCGAGCGGTGGTTCACCGCCCCGGCGCCGGTGGTCAACGGCCTGTATTTCCCCAACCAGTCGATCAAGGATGCCGCGCCCGACCTGGGCGACAGCGCCATCACCGAGACCGCCGGCGTCGGCGGCTTCGCGATGGCGGCGGCGCCGGCGATCGTCAAGTTTGTCGGCGGCTCTTCGCAGGACGCGCTTGCCAACACGCTGGCCATGACCCACATCACCCTGCGCCGCAACGGCGCCTTCACGCTGCCGGCGCTCGACTTCGCCGGCACCCCGGCTTGCATCGACGCCCGGCGCGTGGTCGACACCGGCATCCTGCCGGTGATCAACACCGGGATCGCGCACAAAGAGCCCGGCATTGGGCAGATCGGCGCCGGCGTGACGCGCGCGCCGCTCGCGTGCTTTACGCAGGCAATCGCCGCATTGGCTTCGGAGCTCAAGTGAAAAAGTACCGCTTGGCGGTACTGGCGATCGGCGGCAACGCCCTGATCCGCGATCGTCAGCACGAGTCGATTCCCGACCAGTACGACATGGTGTGCGGCCTGGCGGGCGAGATCGCCGGCATGATCGAGGCCGGCTGGAACATCGTAGTCACCCACGGCAACGGCCCGCAGGTGGGATTCATCCTCCGACGCTCGGAGATCTCGATCAACGAGGTGGCGCCGGTGCCGATGGACTATGCCGGCGCCGATATCCAGGGCGCCGTCGGCTACATGTTCGTCAAGGCGCTGCGCAACGTGTTCCGGCGCCGCGGCATCCGGCGCGAGCCGGTCGCGGTGGTCACGCAGACCATCGTCGACCGCAACGATCCCGCGTTCTCCAACCCGATCAAGCCGATCGGCTCGCACATGGAAGAAGCCCGGGCGAAGAAGCTCGCCGCGAAGTACCACTGGACGGTGCGCGAGGACGCCGGGCGCGGCTGGCGGCGAGTCGTGCCCTCGCCCAAGCCGCAGGCGATCATCGAGACCGGCATCATCCGCGCCCTGGCGCGAGAAGGCTACGTGGTCGTGGCCTGCGGCGGCGGCGGCATTCCGGTCATCGAGGACGAGGCCGGCGATCTGAAAGGCGTGGAGGCAGTGATCGACAAGGATCTCGCCTCGAGCCTGCTCGCGCGAAGCATGGAGGCCGATGCGCTGGTGCTGCCGACCGGCGTGGAGAAGGTGGCGCTCGACTTCAACAAGCCGACGCAGCGCTGGCTCGACCGCATGACGCTCGCCGAGGCGCGCCGCCACCAGGCCGAAGACCAGTTCGACAAGGGCAGCATGGGCCCCAAAGTGGCGGCGCTGATCGATTTTGTGGGCGGCGGCGGCCGCCTCGGCCTGATCACCAATCCGCCGAACGTCGCGCGCGCCCTGCGCGGCGAGACCGGCACGCGCGTCGTCGCCAAATAAATAGGTCTGCTCATTTCTTCGGGATCTTCGCCGTCTCGACCACGCGTCCCCAGCGCTTAGCTTCGGCTACGAAGAACTCGCGCAGCTGCTCGGGGCTGCTCGCGCGGCCCTCGACGCCAAGCTGCGCGAAGCGCTCACGCACGTCGGGCGAAGCGATCGCCTTGGCGACCGCGCGGTTCAGGCGCTCGATCACCGGGCGCGGCGTCTTCGCCGGCGCGGCGAGCGCGTTCCACGAGGTTACGTCGTACCCCGGCACGCCGGACTCGCTCACCGTGGGCACCTCGGGAAGCGAGGCGAGGCGCTTCTCGGTGGTGACGGCGAGCGCGCGCAGATTGCCCGACTTGATATGCGAGGTCATGGGGGCGAGGAATTCGAAGATCAGCTGCGCGTCCTGGCTCTTCGCCGCGGTGACCACCTCGCCGGTCGCCTTGTAGGGAATGATCTGCACGTCGATCCCGGCCATCGACTTGAACAGCTCGGCGGCGAGGTGCTGCGTGCTGCCCAGGCCGATGGTGCCGATATTGAGCTTGCCGGGCATCGCCTTCGCCATCGCGATCACCTCACGCACCGATTTTGCCTTGGCCTTCGGGTCGTTCAGCAACACCAGGCTGAACGCGCCCACGGTCGAGATCATCGCGAAGTCGTTCACCGGGTCGTAAGGCAGCGAGTTGAACAGCGCTTGGCTCACGGCGTTGCCGTTGTTGATCAGCAGCAGCGTATGGCCGTCGGGATCGGCGCGCGCGACCTCGCCGGCGGCGACGACGCCGCCGGCGCTCGGCTTGTTCTCGATCACCAGCGGCTTGCCGAGGTCCTCGGAGAGCTTGGGCGCGAGGGTGCGCGACACCAGGTCGGCGACGCCGCCGGGACCGAAAGGCACGACGAGCCGGATCGGTTTGGACGGGAACGCCTGGGCGAAGACCAGGCCCGGCAAAAGCAGGAGAAGCAGCGCAAGCCTCATTGAAATAACTCCTCTACGGTGAACCGCCGCGGGATCATTTTCTGCCGGTAAACGCAATCGATCGCCACCTCGAGGTTGCGGCGGTTCTCCTCGATGCCGAAGGGATTGGTCTCGGGATTGCCAGCTGCCTTTTTGCTCTCTTTTAACAGGGAATAAACCTCGTCCGCGGTGCGCCGGTCGACGTCGCTCTTCACTACCACCATATGGTTGATTTGCACACCGGCGCCGTATTTCTCTTTCCACTGCATCGCCGCTGCCTGCGGATCGGCGATGACCGGTTTGAGCCGCTCGTCCTTCGGGATCTCGCCCAGGATCGCGGCGTCGAGCTCTCCCGAGAGCAGCATGTCGGTGATGTTCTTGCCCTCGGGCGCGCGCTCGACGTTCGGCGGGTCCTTGAACTCCTCCACGTGCGGCTCCTCGAACGTCACCCAGCGGATGCGGCCGAGCTCGACGCCGTGGTCCTGGGCGAGGATGCCGCGCAGCCAGGTCGCCGTGGTCACCGAATAGGAGCGCTGCCCCACCCGCTTGCCGGGCAGGTCCCGGGGACTCATGACGCCGCGCTCGGCGTTGTAGACGAGATAGGGATGCTGGAAGCGCGCCATGATTACCGCCGGCAGCAGCCGGTAGGGCTTGCCGTGCGCCTTCGCCAGAAGAAAGGTGATGATCGCCAGCTCGGCGACGTCGAATTCCAGGTTGCGCACGACGCGCTTGAACGCGCTGGCGGGCGAGCCCTTTACCTCTGCGAAGTCGAACTTCGAGGTATGGCTCTTGAAAGCCTTGGTGACGGGGTAGTCCCCCATCAGCGTTTTGAGTCCCATAAAGGGGTCAGAGCAATTTACCGGGAATACGCAAGACCGTCCCTTCGTTCGGAATAAATTGCTCTGACCCCTTTATCAGTCGACACGACTGCGTTCATCAGCGTGCTCCAGGGACCCTGCGGGTTTTGAGGAATTCTGCCAGCGATTCGCCGCGAAAGTGAGCCACCATTTCGGGATTCGACACCCCTTTGCTGCGCGCGAGCTTCTCCAGGCAGAAGAAATTGGCGCCGTAGTCCTG
>DASQGB010000138.1:0-1705 GCA_035632815.1 Burkholderiales bacterium
AGCTCCCGGTAGCGCGCGCTCTCGAAGATCCTCGACTTCATGCCCCCGATAAGCTGCCACACGATCGACCAGTTGATGAGGCGGATCGCGGCTTCCAGCGAGCTCGCCCAGTTCGGCCCCAGGCGATGAGGGCAGGCGTGCAGCCAGCTGTCGAGCTGCTCGGCGAGCTCGTGGAAGTATTTGTCGTTGCCGCTCAGCGCGTAGGCCTGCGCCAGCGGGACGAAGTGCAGATGCCGGTTGGGCTCCCACAGGTACTTGATGTCGCCGACGATCTCCGGGTTGCGGTAGTCCAGCGTCTTGCCGAAAGCGAGCGGCGCCTCGATGCCGGTTTTCGGATCGCGGTTCCAGCGCGGCGGCTGGCCGAGGTCGACGCCGCGCAGCGCGAAGATGTCGAGGCTGCCGTCGCGGATGCGGTCGGCTGCCGCCAGATAACGGGTGACATCCACATTGGGCGGGACCTGCACCCAGGGGTTGAAGGACGCTTCGAGCTTGGGCGCCGGCGCATCCGCCGGGCCGACTACCCCGGAACGCTCGGCCTGCGCCTGCAGCATGCGCGCCACGCGATAGGCCACCTCCGCCGGCGTCATGCAACGCAGCCGGTTGATGAGCCAGCGCGGGCTCTGCTTCAGCCGCGCTGGTACGTGCGGTGCCAGATTTCGAGGTTCAGAAGCGTCCACAGCAGTTTTTCGTGGTTTTGCCTGCCCTTGAGATGCTCGTCCAGCACGCCGTCCAGTACCGCCGCGTCGTAGTAAGGCCGGGTGAGGGAGGACGAGCCCTTCAGATGATCGAGCAGGAACTCGCGCATGTCGCCACGGAACCACTCGTTCACCGGAACGCGGAAACCCACCTTCGGCCGCTTGCGGATGCGCGGCGGGAGGAGCTGCCTGCCCGCCTGGCGCAGGATCCACTTCGTGCGCAGGCCACGCACGCGCAGCTCATCAGGCAGAGCGGAGACGTGCTCGGCGAGGCGGTGGTCGAGGAACGGCACCCGCGCCTCGATCGAGGCCGCCATGGTCATGCGGTCGCCGCGCTCGAGGAGGTTGTCGGGTAGCCAGCTCGTTTGATCGAAGTACAGCATGCGCCGCAGGGTGCTGTTGCCGGGCGCGGCACCGAACGGCGGGTTTGCATCGAGGATATTCCATCCGTTCAACGCCGGGCCGGCGAGGCTGTCGCATTGCGCGCGGTCGAGCGCGCCGAACCAACGCACGTAGCGCTCACGCCAGTCGTCGATATTGGCGACGGCAATTGCGGTTTTCACGCGCCGGAAGCCGTAGGGCAGCGCGTAAGCGAGCGGGCCGATGAGGCCGCGCCGCACGACCGCGGGCAACGCCCGGTAGGTCCAGGCAAGGCGCTCCATCACGTGCTTGGGATACCCGCCGAGCAGCTCGTCGCTGCCCTCGCCCGTCAGCACCATCTTCACGCTGCGCGCCGCCTCGCAGGCGAGCATGTAGATCGGAATGTCCGACGGCTCGGACACCGGCGCATCGCGGTAAGCGACCAGCTTCGCCAGCTTGCCCATCAGGTCCTGCTGCGTAACCACGATCTCGTGGTGCTCGGTGCCGAACTGCTTTGCCACCTGCGCCGCGTACGGCAGCTCGCTGTAGCGGTTCTCGGCGAACCCGACGGAGAAAGTCTTCACCTTCGGGTGGTGCCTGCTCATCAGCGCTACTATGGTGCTCGAGTCCAGGCCGCCGGAGAGAAAGGC
>DASQGB010000139.1:0-4493 GCA_035632815.1 Burkholderiales bacterium
GCCTTCGGCAAGCCACAACCGCTTGGTACGAACTTTGTCCATCGCCAGCGCCGAGGCGAGCACCCCGCTGCCGGTGTAGGGAATGCCGAGCCACTCCAGCAGGCCCTGCAGCGTGCCGTCCTCGCCGAAGCGGCCGTGCAGGGCGATGAACACGCGCTCGAAGCGCTCGGCGGTGAGCGCCTCGATGCCGCGCTCCGCCGGGTCGAAGGCATGCGCGTCGATGCCTTTGGCGCGTAGCGCCTTCAGCACCCCGTTGCCGCTCATGAGCGAGATCTCGCGCTCGGCAGATTTGCCACCCATGAGCACCGCCACCTTGCCGAACTCCTTGCTCACGCCTCCTCCCCGACGATGCGCACCTCGGTCGCCAGGACCACGCCCTTCATCTGGTAGACGGTGCGCTGGATGTGCTCGATGAGCCACTCGATGTCGGCGGCCTTCGCCGCGCCGCCCGGATTGACGATGAAGTTGGCGTGCTTCTCCGAGACGCGCGCGCCGCCCCGCCCGAATCCCTTCATGCCGCACGATTCGATGAGGCGCGCCGCATGGTCGCGTGGCGGATTGCGGAACACGCTGCCGGCATTGGGCAGCGACAGCGGCTGGGTCTGGATGCGCCTGGCGAGCAGTTCCTTCACTACGCCGCGCGAGGTTTCGCCGTCGCCGGGGTCCAGCCGGAACCATGCCGCGGCGAACCATTCCTCGCGCTGCGTCCTGGGCGCGCAGTGCCGGTACCCGATGTCGAAGTCCTCGCGCGTCCTTTGGTAGGTGGTGCCGCGCCGGTCGATGGTGGTCACCCGCTCGACGACGTCCCAGGTTTCGCCGCCGTAGCAGCCGGCGTTCATGGCGAGCGCGCCGCCCACTGTTCCCGGCACGCCGGCGAGGAACTCGGCGCCCTCGCGGTCGTGCCGCGCGGCGAAGCGAGCCACCTTCGGGCTGGCGACGCCGGCCTCGGCATGGATCAGCCCGCCGTCCAGCTGGGGCCGCCGGTTCGGCGCGTGCGTCATCACCACCGTTCCTCGCCAACCGCCGTCGCGCACCAGCAAGTTCGACCCCAGGCCGACGAACAGCAGCGGCTCGCCGGCCGGCAGCCGCCGCAGGAAAGCGGCAAGGTCATCGACATCCGCGGGCACGTAGAAGCGCTCGGCCGGGCCTCCCGCGCGCCAGCTCACATGGCGTGCCATGGGCTCATCCCGCTTCAGTTGCCCGCGCAGCCCGTCGAAGTTGAGGGTTTCGGACATGTTCATGTCAGCTGGCCGGGAACATTCCCGATCGATCCCGCGCCCATGGTGACCACCACGTCGCCGTCTTCGGCCACCCGCCGGATGGCTTCGGGCATCGCGCCGATATCCTCGACGAATACCGGCTCCACCTTGCCCGCGACCCGCAATGCGCGCGCGAGCGAGCGGCCGTCGGCGGCGACGATCGGCGCCTCGCCGGCCGCGTAAACGTCGGCCAGCAGCAGCGCGTCCGCGGTGGAAAGCACCCGGACGAAGTCCTCGAAGAGATCGCGGGTGCGCGTATAGCGGTGCGGCTGGAACGCGAGCACGATGCGCCGGCCGGGGAATGCGCCGCGCGCAGCCTCCAGCGTCGCTGCCATCTCCGCCGGATGATGGCCGTAGTCGTCGATCAATGTGAACCTTCCGGCTGCGCCGAGCGCCACCTCGCCGTAGTTCTGGAAGCGCCTGCCGACGCCGTGGAACTCGCGCAGTGCCTTCAGGATTGCCTGGTCGGCAATGCCGATCTCCGTCGCCACCGCGATGGCGGCAAGCGCGTTGAGGACGTTGTGGCGGCCCGGCAGGTTGAGCGTGACCTCCAGCGCGGGCGCGTTCGCCCGGGAGGCGCGAAAGCGCATGCGACCGGCAGCGTGCTCGATCGCCTGTGCTTTGACCGAGGCATCGTGCGCGCTGCCGTAGGTGATCACCGGCTTGGAGACGAGCGGCAGGATTTCGCGCAGGTTGGCGTCGTCCGCGCACAGGATAGCGGCGCCGTAAAACGGCAGGTTCTGCAGGAACTGCACGAATGCCTGCTTGAGGCGCGCGAAATCGTGCTGGTAGGTTTCCATGTGGTCGGCGTCGATATTGGTGACTACCGCGATCACCGGCTGCAGGTGCAGGAACGAGGCGTCCGACTCGTCGGCCTCCACGACGATGAAATCGCCCGCGCCCAGGCGGGCGTTGGAGCCGGCGGCGTTGAGGCGCCCGCCGATGACGAAAGTCGGATCGACGCCGCCTTCGGCCAGCACGCTCGCGACCAGGCTGGTGGTGGTGGTCTTGCCGTGCGTGCCGGCGATCGCCACCCCCTGCTTGAGGCGCATCAGCTCGGCCAGCATGAGGGCGCGCGGCACCAGCGGAATGCGCCGCTCGCGCGCCGCGGCGACTTCGGGATTGTCCGGCAGCACCGCGCTTGACACCACCACGGCGTCCGCGCCGTCGATGTGCTTTGCGCTGTGATCGAGGAAAACCCTTGCCCCCAGCGCGCCCAGCCGCTTGGTGGCGGCGTTGGCGGCGAGGTCCGAGCCGCTCACCTCGTAACCGAGGTTCCTCAGCACCTCGGCGATGCCCGACATGCCCGAGCCGCCGATGCCCACGAAGTGGATGTGCCTTACCTTGTGCTTCATCGGCAAAGCTCCATGCATCGCTGGGCGACCAGTCGCGCGGCATCGGGCTTGCCCAGCGCGCGCGCCTTTCCCGCCATGTCGAGCAGCTTCGAGCGGTCGAGCGAACCGATGAGCGCGGCCAGCGCTTGCGCGCTGAGCCGGGATTGAGGAAGCAGAATCGCCGCGCCCTTGTCGGCGAGGAATTTCGCGTTCGCCGTCTGGTGGTCGTCGACCGCATGGGGAAAGGGCACCAGGATGCTCGCCATGCCGCCAGCGGATAACTCGGCGACCGTCACGGCGCCGGCGCGGCACACGACCAGATCGGCTTCGGCATAGCGCTTCGCCATGTCGTCGATGAACGCGACCAGCTCGCCGTGCACTCCCGCCTCGGCATAGTTCTTTTTCAGGGTTTCGAGATGCCGTTCGCCCGACTGATGCACGACTGCGGGCCTGGAGCCGAGAAGCGCGACGGCCTTGGGCATGGCTTCGTTTAGCGCCTGGGCGCCGAGGCTGCCGCCGACCACCAGGATGCGCAGCGGGCCAGCGCGGCCCTGAAAGCGCCGCTCGGGCGGCTCGATCGCCGCTATGTCGCCGCGCACCGGGTTGCCGGTCCATTCGGCGCCCTTGAGCGCCCCGGGAAAAGCGACCATCACCTTGTCGGCCACGCCCGCAAGCACGCGATTGGCGAGACCCGCGATCGCGTTCTGCTCGTGCACTGCGAGCGGCCGGCCCAGGAGCGAGGCCATCATGCCGCCGGGAAAGGCCACGTAACCGCCCAGACCGAGCACCACGTCGGGTTTCAGCCGGCGCAGATAGCGCAGGCTTTCCCAAAACGAGAACAGCAGATTGACCGGGAGCAGGAACTTCTGCAGCAGCCCCTTGCCGCGCGCCGCGCGCGCACGAATCCACGCCGTGCGATAGCCGTGGCGCGGCACCAGGCGCTCCTCCATGCCACCGCGGGCGCCCATCCACACCACTTCCCAGCCCGCCGAGCCCATCTGCTCGGCGACTGCGAGCCCGGGGAAAATGTGCCCGCCGGTCCCCCCTGCCATGATCAGGAGGGTCCTGGTCATGCGTGCAGCCCTCGCGCCAGCTGGCGGTTTTCCCAATCGATGCGCAGCAGGATCGCGAGCGCCACAAAGTTCACCAGCAGGCCCGAGCCGCCGTAGCTCATCAACGGCAGCGTGAGGCCCTTGGTGGGCAGCAGGCCCATGTTGACCCCCATGTTGACGAGGGCCTGGAACCCGAGCCAGATGCCGATACCCTGCGCTGCCAGCGCTGCGAAATGGCGCCCGTGCAGGCTCGCCTGGCGGCCGATGGCGAACGCGCGGGCCACGATCCAGACGAAGAGGGCGAGCACCAGCGCCACGCCGGCGAAGCCGAGCTCCTCGGCGATTACTGCGAGCAGAAAATCGGTGTGCGCCTCTGGCAGGTAGTGCAGCTTCTCGACGCTCGCTCCCAGCCCGACGCCCAGCCACTCGCCGCGGCCGAACGCGATCAGCGCGTGCGACAGCTGGTATCCGCGGCCGAACGGATCGGACCACGGATCCATGAAGCCGAAGATGCGCTGCATGCGATAGGGCGACGACAGCACCAGGAGCGCGAAGCCCGCCGCCAGCATCCCGACCAGCGCCACGAAGTGGCGGACGTTCATGCCGCCAAGGAACAGAATGCCGAACGCGGTGACCGCGATCACCACCAGCGCGCCGAAGTCCGGCTCGCGCAGGAGCAGCCAGGACACCAGCAGCATGACGCCGAGCATCGGCAGCAGACCTCTGCGGAACCTCTTCATCACCGCGTGCTTGCGCACGGTGTAGTCCGCCGCATACAGCACTACGGCGAGCTTCATGAGCTCGGAAGGCTGCGCGCTGAGCAGCGGCAGATCCAGCCAGCGGCGCGC
>DASQGB010000140.1:0-3326 GCA_035632815.1 Burkholderiales bacterium
CTGCAGCGGCACTGCGGCGACCGGCCAGCCGCCGTCGCGGTGCTCGAAGCACAGGTTCATCGGCACCAGAAACCCGTGCTCGACGCCCATTTCCTGGCATACGGTGAGGTCGAACTCGTCGTAGACCAGGGATTCGCACAGATGCATCGAGAATTCGGCGTCGCCGCGTACCGCGGGCAGCGGCCGCGTGCCGAAGCCCTCGTCGGCGATGGCGTAGGAGTCCGCCGCGCCGATGGCGAAGGTGGGGTACTTGTCGAACATGAAGTCGGCGCCGTGGTCGTTGTAAACGACGATGGCCACATCCGGTTTCAACCGGGAAAGCCATTCGCGGACCGGCACGTAGGCGTCGGCCAGCGGCTTCCACGCCGGCGTCTGCATCTTGCCGCGGTCGTAGGCGACGCCCACCGACGGCACGTGCGACAGTCCCAGCCCGCCGACGATCCTAGACGGCATCCTTCAAGCTTCTGGTCGAGAGGAACTGCTCGTAGGTCTCGCCGCGCATCTGCGCGCCCATCTTGTAGAGACTGTTGCCGGTGACCGCGCCGAGCTTGAGCATGAAGTAAATGTTGAGGCCGGCGTCGATCAGGGCCCCGAAATCCCTTTTTCTAACCAATTCTTTTTCGCTATCGCTGAGGCCGAACTTTGCCAGGTAGCCCTGTTCATCCTGCTTGAAGGCCTCGCGGTTGGCCGGCACACACAGCGAGCCGCACAGCTTGTTGAGCCGGAATCCTCGGCGGGAGGTCCGGAGGTCAAAAATGCTTGTATCGGGAATGGGTTTTAGGAGCCCCATACCTCTCTGGCGGTGTCGATGCACAGCTTGAGCTTCGCCATCTCCTGCTCGACGCTGAGATTGTTGCCGTGGTGGGTGCTGGAGAAGCCGCACTGCGGGGACAGGCAGAGGTTTTCCAGCGGCACGAACTTCGAAGCCGCCTCGATGCGCCGCTTGAGGTCGTCCTTCTTCTCCAGCTGCGGCACCTTGGAGCTCACCAGGCCGAGCACCACCTTCTTGCCCTTGGGGACGAAGCGCAGCGGCTCGAAGCCTCCCGAGCGCTCGTCGTCGAACTCGAGGAAGAAGCCGTCGACGTCGATCTGCGAGAACGCGGTCTCGGCGACGTAGTCGTAGCTGCCGCTCGCGAGCCAGGTGCTCTTGAAGTTGCCGCGACAGGTGTGCACCGCGACCGTCATGTCGTCGGGCACGTCGCGCGTTGCCATGTTGATGGCCTGGGCGTAGATCGCGGTGTCCTTCTTCGGATCGTCGCCGAGCTTGCGGAAGCTCTCCTGCACCTTCGGGTCGCCCATCATCGCGATCGTCGTGTCGTCGATCTGCAGATAGCGGCACCCCGCCTTGTAGAGGTCGGCAATTTCCTCGCGATAGGCCTTCGCCACGTCGGCCCAGAACTCATCGATGTCCGGATAGACCTTCTTCAGCGCCTCGCGGTCGCTGCGCGCATGCAGCATGGCGGGCGAGGGCATGGTGAACTTCGGGGTTCCCTTCTTGACGATGCTTTTCAGGAACTGGAAATGCGACAGCATGCTGGGCTTCGTGCGCCGTACCTTGCCGGTGAGCCTGAACATCGGCGGCTGCTCGTCGCTCGCATGAAAAGTGTGCGTCTTGTTGGCGGTAAGGTCGACACCGTCGAAGCCGTGGATGAAGTCGATGTGCCACCAGTCGCGGCGGAACTCGCCGTCGGTGACCGAGGGCAGGCCGATCGATTCCTGCAGCCTCACCACCTCGCGGATGTCCTTGTCCTGGATCTTCTTCAGTTCCGCGTCGGACAACTCGCCTTTGCGGTTCTTCGCGCGCGCCTGGTGCAAGTCCTGCGGGCGCAGCAGGCTCCCGACATGGTCGGCACGGAATGGCGGTTTCATGCAGATACTCCCGAAAGCTATGCGGCTTGCTTCAGCGCCAGGGCCTTGTCGGTGGCTTCCCAGCTGAACTCGGGCTCCTCGCGGCCGAAATGGCCGTAGGCGGCGGTCTTCTCGTAGATCGGCCGCAAGAGATCCAGCATCAGGATGATGCCTTTCGGGCGCAGGTCGAAATGCTGCAGCACCAGCGCCGAGAGCGCGTCGTCGGACATCCTGCCGGTGCCCTGGGTGGTGACCATCACGCTGGTCGGCTGCGCCACGCCGATCGCGTACGAGACCTGGACCAGGCACTTCGCGGCCAGTCCGGCGGCGACGATGTTCTTGGCGACATAGCGGGCCGCATAGGCGGCAGAGCGATCGACCTTCGACGGGTCCTTGCCCGAGAACGCGCCGCCGCCGTGCGGCGCAGAGCCGCCGTAGGTGTCGACGATGATCTTGCGGCCGGTGACGCCGCAGTCGCCTTTCGGCCCGCCGATCTCGAACGTGCCGGTCGGGTTGACGAGATAGTTGAGCTTGCCCTTGAGCATGTTCTTCGGCAGCACCGGCTTGATGACTTCTTCGATCACCGCCTCCGACAGCTTCTTGTGCTCGACGCCCGGCGCGTGCTGCGTCGAGAGCACCACGGTGTCGATCGAGTCGGGCCTGCCGTTGACGTAGCGGATCGTGACCTGCGATTTCGCGTCCGGACGCAGCCAGGGCAGGCGGCCGCTGCGGCGCAGCTCGGCCTGGCGCTCGACCAGGCGGTGCGAGAGGTAGATCGGCAGCGGCATCAGGCTCGGCGTCTCGTCGCAGGCATAGCCGAACATCAGACCCTGGTCGCCGGCCCCCTGCTCGAGGTTGAGGCCCTTGCCCTCGTCCACGCCCTGCGCGATGTCGGGCGACTGCTGGCCGTAGGCGACGAGCACGGTGCAGGTCGCGGCGTCGAAGCCGATCGACGGGTCGGTGTAGCCGATGCGCTTGATCGTGCTGCGGGCGACCTGGTCGTAGTTCACGCGAGCGCTGGTCGTGATCTCGCCGGCGAGCACGACCAGGTTGTCTTTGACCAGCGTTTCGGCTGCGACGCGCGAGGTCTTGTCCTGCCTTAGAATCGCATCGAGCACGGCGTCGGAGATCTGGTCCGCGACCTTGTCGGGATGGCCTTCGGACACCGATTCAGAGGTGAACAGGAAATCGCTCATTGCGCGCGCTTCTCATAGGGAAGGCCGCAAGGATACCAAATCTTGCATCGGTTCCCCAGGTTCCTTCTCAGGCTGGTCGCGCGCCTGCCGCTCCCGGCGCTGCACCGGTTGGGAAGCGTCCTCGGCTGGGCGATGTATGGGATGTCGCCCACCTACCGCAGGCATCTGCGCGCGAATCTGGCGCGCGCCGGCTACGTCGATGCCGCAACGCGCCGCGCGGCGATCGGCGCCGCGGGACAGCTCCTCGCCGAAACGCCGGCACTGTGGTTCCGGCCGCATGAC
>DASQGB010000141.1:0-14185 GCA_035632815.1 Burkholderiales bacterium
GAATCGACCGCGCGCCAGTTGCTGGCGAGGACTGGCACAAGAAGCTTATCTCGAGGTGTGCGGCGCCCTTCGATGACCCGAAACGGCCGGCCGTCGTATCGGCGGCGCTCGCCAGGGACCTTCTCGAGCTGTGCGAATTCAGGCACGTGGTGCGCAACATTTACCCGACGCGTCTGGATGAATCCAAGGTGCGCGAGAATCTGGAGCAGCTCATCCGCGCGGCGAGGACGTTTAGCGCAGAGTGCAAGGCGTTCGCGGCGGGCCTGTCCCCCGCGCGCAAGTCCAAGCGCAGGCGTCGAACAGGGCGCGAGGTATTGAAGAAATAATCGGGCTCTGACCCCGATTCAAGTTTTCAGTCGAGTGCTGCCAGATCCGCCTTTTCGAGCTTGAGCTTCGACGCGGCCATGTTCTCCTCGAGATGCTTGATCTGCGAGGTGCCGGGGATCGGCAGGATGACGGGGCTTCGGGCGAGCAGCCATGCGATCGCGACCTGGGCGGGACCCGCATTCAGCTTCTTCGCGAGCTTCTTCACTTTCGGCAGGGCCAGAGCCGAGCCGTCACCTAGCGGGTACCAGGGGAGGAAGGCGATGCCGAGCTTCTCGCAAGCCCTCACGACATCGTCGCACTCGCGGTCGACCACGCTGTAGCGGTTCTGCACCGAGACCACGCTCACCAGCTTTCGCGCCCGCTCGAGCTGACGCACGTCGACGTTCGAGAGCCCGACGTGGCGGATCTTGCCCTCGCGCTGCATGTCTGCGAGGGTGCCTACCGAGTCTTCGAGCGGCACTTTCGGATCCACCGTGTGGAGCTGGTAGAGGTCGATGCGCTCGAGGCGCAGGCGCTTCAAGCTGCCTTCCAGATCCTTCTTGAGCTTTTCGGGTCTGCCATCAGGGTCCCAGCGGCTGGCGCTGGGACGCGCGACGCCGCACTTGGTGCCGATCACCAAGTCCTTCGGATAGGGGTGCAGCGCCTCGGCGATCAGGGTCTCGCTGGTCTGCGGTCCGTAGCTCTCGGCGGTATCGAAGAAGTTGACGCCGAGCTCGATCGCACGGCGCAGCACCTTCAGCGCCTTGGGCCGATCCTTCGGCTCGCCCCAGATGTTGCCGTTGTCGATGACGCGCATCGCGCCGAAGCCGATGCGGTTGACGGCGAGATCACCGATCTTCATGGGCAAGCTCCCTCAGCATCGCGGCCAGGCCGAGCGTCAGGCGCGCCATGCGCTCGTAGTCGAGCTTCTCGGGCGTGTCGCTCGGCAGATGGTAATGCGGGTAGCGGTAGAACGCGGTGTCGGTGACCATGATCGCCGCGTAGCCGTGGCGGCGGAACGACCAGTGATCGGACCAGGTGACGCCGGGAATGAAGCCCGGCGCGGCAATGCCTTCCGAGGGGAAGGCCGCGTTTTTTCTGAATGATCTGATTGCCTGTCTCACCAGGGCGCGCGCGCCCAGGTCCCCGACGAAGGCGATGAAGTCGCCGCGGTTCGGATAGAGGAGGCTGAGCGGCGCCGGATACTTCTGGCTGCCCGGCGCGTCGCGGTAGTAACCGAGCATCTCGAGGGAGAACATCGCGCGGATGCGCTCGCCGCGCTCGCGCGCGCGCTTCGCCCAGGCCCAGCTTCCCATTTCCGGGCCGAGGAAGTAGGGCATCTCCTCGTTCGCAAAGGCGACGAAGCGCGCCGGCAGCTTCATCGCCGCGAGCTCGATCAGCACCGCGACCGCGGAGGCGTTGTCGTCGGCGCCGGGCGAGCCCGGGACCGTGTCGTAGTGCGCCCCGACCACGATGGAGCTTTCGTTCAGGACTTCGATGTTGCGCACCCTGCGGCCGCCGCTTTCGAAGTATTGCGACTGCGGGTTATGGCCCTGGGCGGCGAATGCGGCTTCGATGTAGCGCGCGGGAGTTTCGAGGTCCGAGTTTCTCTCCCCGCCGGCGGCGAGCGCGGCGACGTGCAGCCGCAGGCGCAGAGCCAGCGCGCGGCCTTCCCCGGACAGCGGCGGCAGCGGGCCGGCATGCGAACTGCCCGGCATGGCGGTCACGTAATAGAGCAACCCGGCCAGGACCAGGCCGGCGAGGACAAGGACAGTCAATAAGACGATGGCTCTACTCGAGCGCGTATTTCAGCTCGGCAATCAGGTCGTCGACGTCCTCGATGCCGACCGACAGGCGCACCAGCCCCTCGTCGATGCCGAGGTCGGCGCGCACGTCCTCGGGCAGCGAGGCATGCGTCATGATCGCCGGGTGCTCGATCAGGCTTTCGACGCCGCCGAGGCTCTCGGCGAGGGTAAAGAGCTTGCAGCGCTCGAGAAAGCGCCGCGAGCGCTCGAGGCCGCCCTTCAGCACCGCGGTCACCATGCCGCCGTAGCGGCGGTTCATCTGCCGCGCCGCGAGCAGATGCTGCGGATGGCTCGCGAGGCCTGGGTAGATGACGCGCTCGATGCGCGGATGCTTCTCGAGAAAGGCCGCGATGTGCATGGCGTTGCCGCAGTGGCGCTCCATGCGCACCGCGAGCGTCTTGATGCCGCGCAGGGTAAGGAAGGCGTCGAACGGGCTCGGTACGCTGCCGATCGCGTTTTGCAGGAACGAAAGTTGTTCCTTGTATTTCTGGTCCTTGAGGATGGCTGCGCCGCCGATGACGTCCGAATGGCCGTTGATGTACTTGGTGGTCGAGTGCACGACGATGTCGAAGCCCTGCTCGAGCGGGCGCTGGATCCAGGGCGAGGCGAAAGTGTTGTCGCACACCGCGATCAGGCGATGCTTTTTCGCGATCGCGGCGACCGCCTGCAGGTCGACCAGCTTGAGCAGCGGGTTGGTGGGACTCTCGATCCACAGCATTTTCGTATTTGGTTTTATGGAACGCTCGAGGTTCTCGGTGTTGGAAAGGTCGACGAAGCTCGCCTGGATGTTCGCCGAGCGCTTGCGCACCTTCTCGAGGATGCGGTAGCTGCCGCCGTAGAGGTCGTTCATCGCCACGACGTGCGAGCCCGAGTCGAGCAGCTCGAGCACCGTGCCGATCGCCGCCATGCCCGAGGAGAAGGCGAAGCCGGCATGGCCGCTTTCGAGCTCGGCGAGGCAGGCCTCGAGCGCGTCGCGCGTCGGATTGCGGGTGCGCGCGTAGTCGTAGCCCTGGTGCTCGCCCGGGCTCGACTGCGCATAGGTCGAAGTGGCGTAGATCGGCGTCATCACGGCGCCGGTCTGCGGGTCGGGCTGCTGCCCGGCGTGGATCACCTGGGTTTCGAATTTCATTTTTCCTTTCTTCTGCGCAGCCAGTTCAGCAGGTCGATGCGCGTGATCAAACCTAGAAATTCTTCGCCGTCGACCACGATCGCCACCAGCCCGCGCTCGAAGATCTCCATCAGGCGCTCGATCGGCGCATCGGGCGGCACGGTCACCAGCTTGGCCTCCATCGCTTCGGTCACCGGCTCGTTGAAATGCCCCGGATTCTCGTACACCTCGAGCAGGATGTCCTCCTCGTCGACGATGCCGACGATCCTGCCCTTGTCGAGCACCGGCAGCTGCGACACGTCGTAGAGCTTCATGCGCTGATAGGCGGCGAGCACGCTCTCGTCGGCGCTTACCGTCGCCACCGCGCGCTCGCGATGCCGGCGCGAGATCAGGTCGCGCAGGTCGCCGTGCTGCTCGCGCTTGAGGAAGCCCTGGTCGAGCATCCAGTAATCGTTGTACACCTTGGAGAGGTACTTGTTGCCGCTGTCGCACACCAGGCTCACGACGCGCTTGGGCGCAGTCTGCTCGCGGCAGTAGCGCAGCGCGGCCGCAATCAGCGTTCCGGAGGAGGTGCCGGCCAGAATCCCCTCGCGGCTCAACAAATCCCGGCAAACCACGAATGCCTCGGCATCGGGAATGCTGTAGGCCGTCTTCACGCGCGAGAGGTCGCAGACCGGCGGGATGAAGTCTTCGCCGATGCCTTCCACGAGCCACGAGCCGACATCCTTCGATATCTTTTTGGTTTTTACATAGTTGGAAAGAATCGAGCCTTCCGGGTCGGCGAGCACGATTTCCGTATCCTTTGAAACCTTTTCGAAAAAGCGCGAAAGTCCCGTTAGCGTCCCGCCGGTGCCCACGCCGGCCACCACGGCATCGACGTCGTGCTGCATCTGCGCCCAGATTTCCGGGCCGGTGGTCGCCTCGTGCGCGCGCGGATTGTTGGGGTTGGCGAACTGGTTGACGTAGAACGCGCCCTGTTCCGCGGCAAGGCGCGCGGCGCGGTCCTGGTAGTACTCCGGATGGCCCTTGGTCACGTCCGAGCGCGTCAGCACCACCTCGGCGCCCATCGCCTTGAGATGGAAGATCTTCTCCTGGCTCATCTTGTCGGGCACCACGATGAGCAGGCGGTAGCCTTTGCGCACCGCCACCAGCGCGAGCGCGAGGCCGGTATTGCCCGCGGTGGCTTCGACGATCAATCCTCCGGGCTTCAATTGCCCATCACGTTCGGCCGCTTCGATCATCGCCAGCGCGATGCGGTCCTTGATCGAGCCGCCGGGGTTCTGGTTCTCGAGCTTGACGAACAAACGGCAGGGGCCGCAGTCCAGCCGGGTCAGTTCGACCAACGGGGTATTGCCGATTAGCTCAAGCACGATTGCAAGATAAGGCTCTGTTTATTAAAGGTCCAGCGATGTTGGGAACCATCCCACATTTTTGCGCTGCACACCTTGGGGTTTCCATCCCACCCCGGGAAGGCCCACCATGCTCCTCGGAGGAAGCCACCATAACCCTTCTCAGCAGCATCTCGGATTTCTGCCGCCAGAAGGGGATGGCAGAGTCGACCTTCGGCCGGCGCGCCGTCAACGACGGCAAGTTCGTCGCGCGCTTGCGCGACGGCGCCCGCGTCACGCCCGAGACCCTGCAGCGGGTCAACCAGTTCCTGGCCAGGCACGGCGGCAACGGTCCGGGCGATGCGCCGCCCGAGCTCCTGCCGCTGATCCGCGGCAGCGCCGAGCCGGCGGCGCAGGCACAGGCGCGCGAGCGCGCCGATCCCGAGAGGAACTTCCGCTTCTTCGACAACCGGCAGAAGTACCTGCTCTTCGTCAACACCTGCAGCGAGAAGGACGTGGTGGCGACCCGCGTCGGCCTGGAGCTCGCGCACATCCATCCGCGCCCGCCGGCGGTGCGCCTGTTCGACGCCGGCATGGGCGATGGCACCGTGCTCGCGCGCGTGATGCGCGAGATGCACCGGCGTTTTCCGACCGTGCCGTTCTACATCATCGGCAAGGAGATCAGCCTCGAGGACGTGCGTCTTTCGCTGCGCAAGATGGTCGACCGCTTCTACGAGCACCCGGCGACGGTGCTGGTCGTCACCAACATGTACTACACCGAGGCGCCCTGGCTCACGCCGCGCAACGTTCCGGCGGCGACCTCGATGGTGTGGCACGAGGCGGCGCTCACCGGCGGCACCTCGCACGAGTTCGCGGAGCAGATCACCGCGCTCGAGCCCTTCCTCGCGAAGAACTGGCAGGCGCGCCACAGCCCGAAGAGCGGCAACCCGATCTACGAGCACCCGACGGCGCTGGTCCTTTACCGGGACGACCACCGCTTCCTGCTCGAAAGCGTCATTCCCAGGCGCGGCGAAGGCCGCGCCGACTACGACATGGTGATCGCCTCGCAGCCTTATCGCCTGCGCGCGCCGCTCGAGTTCAAGGCGCAGAAGGTGGTCGCGCCGCTGGTGCGCGCGCTCGGCAAGGGCGGGCGGCTGCTCGGCATCCATTCCCACGGCGGCGATCCCGGCCTCGAGATCGTGCAGCGCGTCTGGCCGGGCGAGAACCCGTTCACGCAAACGCGCCACGACCTGATGCGCGCCACCAAGGCCGAAATCGGCAAGGAGGCGCGGCATTACAACTTCAACGCCTACGCCGACGCGCGAGCCCTCTTCCGCTACGACATGCACACGCTGCCGAGCGAGATCTCCGACAGCATCGGCACCTCGACGCTGTTCGCGGCGTGGAACGCCGCGATCTACGTGGCGCAGATCGACGACCTGCGCCTGGGCGAGGCGCTGCGCGACTCGAGCTATCTCGACGCGACGCGCGAAGTGCTGCGCAAGCACGGCAGCCTCTGGTTCATGGACGAGTCCTATGTCATTTCCCGCAAGCGCGACTGAGCGCGCGCTCGCCGCGCGGCTCTCGGAGCTGCTCGCCGCGGGCTCGCTCGAGATCTCGCCGCGCGAGCTGCACCGCGCCGGCGAGGTGGCCGCGCTGCTGCCCGCAGGCAGCTGCGTGTACATCCCGTCGCTCCCCGGCCTGCCGCTCAGCCGCACCCTCGAGGCCATCGCCGCGTTGCGCAAGGCTGGGCTCGATCCGGTGCCGCACGTCTCGGCGCGGCGCATCGCCGATCGCGACGAGTTCCGCGATTTCCTGAAGCAGGCTTCCTCGAAGCACGGCGTGCACCGCGTGCTGCTGGTGGGCGGCGATGAGCCGCAGCCGAACGGCCCTTATGCCGACAGCCTGCAGATCCTCGCCCAGGGCGTCCTCAAGGATTCCGGCATCCGCGAGATCGGCGTCGGCGGTTACCCCGAGGGGCATCCGAGGATCGCTGGCCTGGTGCTGAGAGAAGCTTTCGAGAAAAAACTGCGCCTGGCGGCGCAGCAGGGTCTGGGCGTATACGTCGTGACGCAGTTCTCCTTAGCGCCTGCGCGGGTCGTCGACTTCTGCGCCGCGCTCGCGCGCGCCGCACCGGAGGTCTCGGTGTACGTTGGCGTCGCCGGACCGACCGACGCGGCGCGCCTCTTGCGCTATGCGCAGCGCTGCGGCGTCAGCGCGTCGCTGCGCGCGCTGCGCACCCTCGGCAGCGGCATCGGACAACTGGTGACCAACACAGATCCGCACGAGCAGGTGATCTCGCTGGCGCGCTACAGCCTCAGCCGCGAGCCGAGCAACGTCGTCGGCATCCACCTCTACAGTTTCGGCGGCGCGGTGCGCACCGCCGATTGGATGCGCGCCCTGATTTAACGCCGGACCGCCGGCGTCTCGATGGGCAGGCCGCGGGCGCGCGCGGCGAGGTAGAGCTCGAGCTCGAGCAGCAGCTCCGAGCCGAAGGGCGGCAGCTCCGCGTGCAGGCCGAACATGCAGCTGCGGATCCGGCGCGAGAGCGAGCCCATGCTCTGCCACTCCAGGCGGTAGGCCGGGTAGCCGTTCGGCTGCCCCTGGCTGATGGTCTCGGCGCCGAGCTTCATCCCGGCGTGGGCGTCGTGGCAGTGCGTGCAGGCGAGGTTCATCTGCCCGCGGCGGCGGAAGTATTCGGTTCTTCCCTTCAAGCGGTCTGCATCCGCAACGTCAATTCGGATCGGCATTCCCCGCGACTGGTGCGCGACATAGGCCGTCAGCGCCAGCAGCTCGTCCGACTCGTAGGCGAGAGGTCCCTTCTGCCGGATCTTCTCCTCGAGGGTCAGGATCTTCCCGTCGACCACCCGCGGGTAGCGCGGCGCCACGCCCTTCATCGAATCGTGGCAGGACGCGCAGCGCTGCGCGAAGAGCTTCGCGCCCTGGTCGACCCACAGCATCCCCGGGTTCTCCGCGTCGCTCGCCTGCAGCTGCTTGACTTCCGGGCTTGCAAATTCGATCCCCGAACGCCCCTGTCCAAACGCCTGGGCGCAGAAGAGCATGCCGATGAGAGCGAACTGCCTGCGTTTCACCGCAGCGTCAGCAGGAAAGCGACCGCATCGTCGATCTCACGCGCCGTGAGCAGCGCCTTGCCGCGGTACTGCGGCGCCACGCCATGCAGTCCTTCGCTGCGGCCGTAGGGCGGCATGACGCTGTCCGGGTTGAAGCGCGAGGCGTCGACGATGCGCTCGCGGATCTCTTTTCCCGTCAGACGCGAGCCTACGCCGGCAAGCGAGGGGCCGAGGTTGCCGGCAGGGCGGTCCGCGCCCGGAATGGCATGGCACAGAAGGCAGTTGCCGTCGCCCCGCGCCAATACGATTTCCCTGCCTAGATTCGGATCAGCGGCAACCACGCAAGACGAGATCGACAGCAGGGAAAAAGCAAGAAACCTCATCCCCGGCCGACGAAGGGCATCTTGGACGCCATGATGGTCATGAACTGCACGTTGGCGTCGAGCGGCAGGCTGGCCATGTGCAGCACCGCGGCGCCGACGTGGGTCACGTCCATGCGCGGCTCGACCATGCTGGTGCCGTTCGGCTGCGGCACGCCCTTGGTCATGCGCTCGGTCATCTCGGTGGCGGCATTGCCGATATCGATCTGGCCACAGGCGATGTCGTGCCTGCGCCCGTCGAGCGAGATGCACTTGGTGAGGCCGGTGACCGCGTGCTTGGTCGCGGTGTAGGGGACGGAATAAGGACGCGGCGCGTGCGCCGAGATCGAGCCGTTGTTGATGATGCGGCCGCCCTTGGGGTCCTGCGCCTTCATGATGCGGATCGCTTCCTGCGAGCACAGGAACATGGCGTTGAGGTTGATGTCGACTACCGACTTCCACTGCTCGTAGCTGAGGTCCTCCATCGGGATCGCTGGCGCGCCCATGCCGGCGTTGTTGAACAGCACGTCGAGCCGGCCCCACTTTTCCTTCACCTGGGAAAAGATTTCCTTGACGGTCGCCGGTAGGGTGATGTCGCCGGCGAGCACCATGGCACGGTCCTTCGCGCCGGAGTCGGCGGCGGTCTTGTCGAGCAGCTCCTTGCGGCGCCCGACGAGACCTACGCGGTAGCCGTCCTTGAGCAGCGCGAGCGCTGCGGACTTGCCGATGCCGGTGCCGGCGCCGGTGACGATTGCAACCTTGCTCATCATGGGTCTCCTGGTTCAGCGGAATTCTAGAACCATTTGACCCGGCGGGCCGACGGCGCGCAGCCGCCGGCAGCGCCTGCATTACCAGATTCCGGGCGGGGTGTTCTGCGGAAACGGGCTTTGCCGGGCCTTGAGACTATCGCTGTCGGACGATCCCGCAGTCGAGCCGCCATACGACTGCCATCCCTCCTCATTAAGGGCGCAGCCGGAAACCAAAACTGCCAAAACGGACAGTGCGACGATGATGCTTTTCATGAGCGAATTCCTTTTCGTGGGGAGTGAGCTGGTGCTGCAGGCAACATGCTCCCGCGTGCGGATGTGCGGCGCGTTTCAGCGCGCCGCCCGCGCGTTGCAACTGGAACGGTCTAGTAGACGGTCTCGACCGGCACGCCGAAGATGTAGCCCGCACCGCGCTCGGTCCGGATGTAACGAGGCTGCGCCGGGTCCTTCTCGATCTTGCGGCGCAGCCGCATGACCTGCACGTCGATCGACCGGTTGTAGACCTCGTCGTTGTGCAGGCGCGAAAGGTCAAGCAGCTGGTCGCGCGTGAGGATGCGCTGCGAAGCGCCGAGCAGCACGACGAGCAGGCTGAACTCGCCGTTGCTGAGCGCGACCTGGCGGCCGTCGCTCGCCGCCAGGCGCCGCGTGTTCAGGTTGAGCTCCCAGCCGTCGAAGCGGTAGGCGCGGATGCCGTCGGGGCGCCCCTGGCGCACCTCGGCGCGGCGGCGGCGCAGCACGGTGCGGATGCGCGCGAGCAGCTCGCGCGGGCTGAAGGGCTTGGTCAGGTAGTCGTCGGCGCCCAGCTCCAGGCCCATCACGCGGTCGGCCTCTTCGCGCCGCCCGGTGAGCATGATGATCGGGATCGCCGACTCGTCGCGCAGGCTGCGGGCGAGCGCCATGCCGTCCTCGGCCTGCAGCTTGAGGTCGAGCAGGATCAGGTCGACGACCTCGTCGGCCAGCACCTTCTGCATGGCGCGCCCGCTGGCGACGGCAGTGACGCGAAACTCGTTCTGCCCGAGGTATTCCGCGATCACCTCGCGGATGCTGGGATCGTCGTCTACGGCGAGAACGTGCGGCAGTGCCGCATTTGAGGGGGTCTGCGATTGCGGGCTCATGGTCATCGGGGTCACAGCCCGGCAAGTCTAGCCAGGCAGCGCTCGCTGGCGTTACATATGTAACGCGGGACGCTGTTACCTGTAAATTACATGGAATCGCGGCAAGGTGAAATAGGCGCTTGAACAACGAACCTAACCGCAGCACCGCCGGAGACGTCCTCGTCATCGACGACGACGCGATCATGCGCGACCTCATGGCCGACTGGCTGGAGGCGGCAGGATACACCGTGCGCAAGGCGTCCAACTGCACCACCGGGGTGGCGGAGCTCGAGCGCGCGGCGCCGGCGCTGGTCGTGAGCGACATGTGGATGCCCGGGCCCTGCGGCGCGGCGGCCATCCACTGGATGCGCGAAAAGCACCCCGGGCTTCACGTGATTGCCGTCTCGGGTCATTTCAATTCCGGGCATGGGTTCAGCGGGCAGGAAGCGCTCGCGGCGGGCGCGGCGCGCGCTCTCGCCAAGCCGGTGAAGCGCGCCGAGCTGCTGCGCGCGGTCGCCGAGCTGGTCGGTCCGCCGACGAAATAGCTCGCAATGCCGACGGCTCGCGTCCGCTCGGCCCTTTCCCGCATCCCGCTCGGCCGCGCGCTCATCGTGCTAGGCCTGGTGGTCGTCGGCATCAATATCTGCTCGGCCATTTGGGACGTTCGCACCGCGCGCGAGCGGACCGAGCGCCGGGCGCAGCGCGATTTCTCCAACGTGACAAGCGTGCTGGCCGAGCAGACCGCGGCCGCGCTGGAAGCCGCGGACCTCGTGTTGCGCGATGCGGCGCGCATCGGGGCCGCGGACAAGGTGCTCGCCGCGGCGCCGCGGTTCCGCGACGAGCTTCCTCAGATCGCCACCTTCCTGCTGTTCGATGCCGAGGGCCGGCTGCTTAGCCGCAGTCGCGAGGCCGCGGCAATCGATCCCGAGCTCGCCAAGCGCTTTTTCCTCGAGCGGCGCGACGCCGGCGGCGAGGGCCTGTACATGAGTCGGCCTTACCGCGGCGGGCCGGAGGGCGCAAGCTGGCGCTTCTTCATGACGCGGCCGCTGAACGCGCCTGACGGAACCTTCGGCGGCGCGCTGGCGGCCTTGATCGAGATCGAGAGCTTCGACCGGCTGTACCGCGCCATCGATCTCGGCGAAGGCGCTTTCATCAGCCTGATCTCGCTCGACGGTGTGGTGATCACCCGGGTGCCCGACCCGGCTAACGTGCGCGGGCGGCAGGTCGCCGGCGGTGAGGTCATCGCCGGCGTGCACCGCGACGGACGCTACCAGGGCTGGGCGACGAGCCCGATCGTCAACGAGCGCGTGCTGCTTTCCGCCTCGGCGGTGCGCGGCTTTCCGCTGCTGGTGGCGACCGGAAGCAATCAGGTCGCGGTGTTCGCACCCTGGCGCGACGAGGCGCGGCTCATCGGCGTGCGCACGCTGCTCAGCTCGGCGGCGATGCTGGCGCTGATCGGGCTCGCCGCGTGGGGTCTGGCGCGTCGCGAGGCAGCGCTGCAGCGCAAAGAGAAGCAGTTCCGCGCGATGATCGAGCACAGCTCCGACGCCGTGGTCATGACTCGGCCCAAGCAGGGCGGCATCGTCTATGCGAGCCCCGCCTTCCAGCGCATCACAGGCTATACCGGCGAAGAGCTGCGCGGACGCGAGGTCGTCGATCTGGTGCATCCGGACGAGCACGCAACCGCCGTGCGGCTGCGCGCCGAGCTGCTGGGCTCGCCGGGCAAGGTGGTGACCAACGAGCTGAGGGTGCTGCACAAGGACGGCTCGTGGCGCTGGGTCGAGCTCACGCGCAACAACCTGCTCAAGGAGCCCAACGTGCGCGCCGTGGTGATGAACTTCCGCGAGATCTCCGAGCGCAAGCACGCCGACGCCGAGCGCGCGCGCCTGGAGCAGCGGCTGCGCCAGGCCGAGAAGATGGAGGCGGTGGGGCGCCTCGCCGGCGGCATCGCCCACGACTTCAACAACATCCTGGGCGGCATCCTCGGCTATGCCGAGATGCTCGCCGAAAAGTCCGAGCCCGGTTCGGCGCTCAGGCGCTACGCGGACAACGTCCTCACCGGGGCCAATCGCGCGAGCGCGCTCGTCGAGCAGATCCTCTCCTACAGCCGCAGCCAGCGCGGCAAGCGGGCCCCGGTCGAGCTCGGCCGCGTCGTGTCGGAGGCCCTGGGGCTGGTGGGCGGCTCGCTCGCCGGGGGCATCAGGCTGGAAACCGAGCTGCCGGCAACGCCGTTGTTCGTCGTCGGCGATCCGACCCAGCTCCACCAGGTCACGATGAACCTCTGCACCAATGCCCTCCAGGCGATGGGCGAGAGCGGAACGCTGCGGGTTGGTCTGGAAGCGGCCGAAGTCGAAGCGGACCGCGCGCTTGCGCACACGACGCTCAACGCCGGGTCCTATGCCCGCCTTACCGTCGCGGACACCGGGACGGGGATGGACGCAGCGACCCTGGCACGCGTGTTCGAGCCTTTCTTCACTACCAAGGAGGTCGGCAAGGGCACCGGGCTCGGCCTGTCGCTGGTGTACGGCATCGTCACCGACTCGGGAGGCGCCATCGACGTCGACAGCGCGGTCGGACGCGGCAGCCGCTTCGCCATCTACCTGCCGCGCGTCGATTCACCCGTCATCGCAGACGATCCTGCCACCGGACCGATCGCGCGCGGCAACGGCGAAAGGGTGCTGGTGGTCGACGACGAGGAAGCCATCGCAGCCGTGACCTCGGAAGTGCTGAAGAATCTGGGCTATGTGCCGGTGACGTGCGCGGATGGCAACGCGGCGCTCGCGGCGTTCCAGGCGGCGCCCGAGCGCATCGATGCGGTCATTGCCGACGAGGTCATGCCCGGACTGACCGGGACCGAGCTCGCCCGGTCCCTGCGCGGCCCGCGCCCCGGCCTGCCGATCATCCTGATGAGCGGCTACACCGGGCCGATGATGACCGAGCGCGCGCTCGCCGCGGGCGTCACCGAGATCCTGAAGAAGCCGCTGCAATCCCGCGACATCGCCGCCGCGCTGGCGCGGGTCCTGCGACGCGCCTGACATTTCAGCTGTAACCGAGGCAGACCTGGCGCGACACGGGCGCGCAATGGGCGCTGCCCAGCATGCCGGCATGGATACCTATGGGGGAGTGGCGCTGGGCGTGGAATGCGCCTGGCCGGCTCCGCACAACAGTCACAAAGACAAAGGGGCAAACAAGATGCGCTCGCGAATCCTTTCCGCCGTTGGAATTGCACTGGCGCTCGCCGGGGTTGCGGTGCTCGCCGGTCGCAGCAATAAGGAAGGCTCTCACCGATGACTCGAACCCACGTTATTGCAATGACCCTCGCCGCCCTGGTTACGCTTTCGGCCGGCGCGTTCTACCTGCGCTCCTCGAGCGCCGAAACCAAGGCCGCGGCAGCGCAGCCGCAAGCCACGCCGGTGCCTGTTGCGGTCATCGAACAGCATGAGGTAACGACCTGGGACGAGTTCTCGGGGCGGCTCGAAGCCGTGGAGCGCGTGGATGTGCGATCGCGCGTCGCGGGCGCGGTGCAGTCGATCCACTTCGTAGAGGGCGCGCTGGTGAAGCGCGGCGACCTGCTGGTCAGGATTGATCCGGAACCCTATGCGGCGGAAGTCGAGCGCGCGCAGGCGCAGGTCGTCGCCGCGCAAGCGCGGCTGCGCTACACGAAGAGCGAGCACCAGCGCGCGCAACGGCTGTGGGACGAAAGCGCCATCGCGCAGCGCGAGCTCGACGAGCGCGTCAACGCCGCGCAGGAAGCCGACGCTAATCTGCGCGCGGCGCAGGCCGCGCTGCAGTCTGCGCGCCTCAATCTGGGCTACACGGAAGTGCGTGCGCCGGTGTCGGGCCGCGTCGGCAGGCTCGAGGTCACGGTCGGCAACCTGGTCGCCGCCGGCCCGGGCGCGCCGGTGCTCACCACGCTGGTCTCGGTGAACCCCATGTATGCCAGCTTCGACGCGGACGAGCATGTCGTCTTCAAGGTTCTCAAGGATTCAAAGCAGGACGTTGCGGTCGAAGCGGAAACCGTGACCAACGGCGGCCGGCAGCTGCGCGGCCGCCTGCAGCTCATCGACAACCAGGTGAACACGCGCAGCGGCACGGTGCGCGTGCGCGCGGTGTTCGACAACAAGGACGGCAGCCTGATCCCGGGCCAGTTCGTCAAGCTGCGCATGGGCAGCGCCAAGACGGAGCAAGCGCTGCTCGTGAGCGAGCGCGCCGTCGGCACCGACCAGAGCAAGCGCTTCGTCATCGTCGTCGGCCCCGACGACAAGGCGATCTGGCGCGAGGTCACGCTCGGCGGCACGGCGAAGGGCCAGCGCATCGTCACCTCGGGCCTCGAGCCGGGCGAGCGGA
>DASQGB010000142.1:0-3616 GCA_035632815.1 Burkholderiales bacterium
GACAATCACCACATCCAGATCTACGTCGCCGATTTTGCGCGGCCCTACCACTGGCTCAAGGAGCGCGACTTGATCAACATGGAAACCGACGCCAACGAGTGGCGCTTCCAGTGGATCACCGATCCCGGCGACGCAAGGAAGCTCTTCCAGATCGAGCACGAGGTGCGCAGCATGAAGCACCCGCTCTTTGGCCGGCCGCTCGTCAACCGCAACCCGGGCATTACCAACATGACCTATGTGGCGGGGCACGACGCGTTTCGCGGGACTTATTGACCTCTTGCCGCGGCGAGCGCCAACACCGTGGGTCCGAGCCGGTAGCGTAGCGGGCGGCCGCTCGATTGCACCAGCTCGGTCGCTTCGAGCGTGCTAAGGATGCGATACAGGGTCGGCCGGCTAAGGCGCGTGCGGCGCGCGATGTCCTGCACGCCGAGCACCGGTTGCGCGACGCTGAAGCAGCGCAGCACCGCGACTGCGCGCTCTACTGCGCGCACCGGCTTGGCGCTGCGTGTCGGTTTTTGCGGGGACATCTGCCGGCACCCTACCGGTTTTGGAACGCATGTCCACGCTGCGAACATCTTTTAACACGCACCCGGCCTACACCATGGAGGAGCAATGAAGACCGTTACACAGACGGAAATCGACCAGCGCGTATTCGACCTCTACGACGAGTATTGCCACGGCGGGATCGACCGGCGCGAGTTCCTGAAGCGCGCCGGGGCGCTGGGCGTAGCGGCCCTGGCGGCGGCGCAGGCGCTGCTGCCGAATTACGCGCGGGCGCAGACGATCTCGTTCACCGATTCGCGGATCAAGGCGGAGTACGTGACGTACCCGTCGCCAGGCGGCAATGCCGAGAAGATGCGCGGGTATCTGGTGCAGCCGGCGGGGCAGGGGCCGTGGCCGGCGGTGCTAGTGATCCACGAGAACCGCGGGCTCAATCCGTACATCGAGGACGTGGCGCGGCGCGCGGCGGTGGACGGGTTTCTCGCGCTCGCGCCGGACGGGCTCGCGCCACTCGGCGGGTACCCCGGGAACGACGACGATGGGCGGGCGATGCAGGCGAAGCTCGACCAGGCGAAGCTGCGCACCGACATGCTGAACGGCGCGCGCTGGCTGAAAGCGCACCAGCTCTCGACCAAGAAACTCGGGGCGACTGGGTTCTGCTGGGGCGGCGGGACGACGAACTATTTGGCGGTTGCGCTGGGCGCGGACCTGCAGGCGGGCGTGCCGTTTTACGGCGCGGCGGCGGAGACTGCCTCTGTGCCGAACATCAAGGCGCCGCTGCTCGTCCATCTCGCGGAGAGCGATCCGCGCATCAACGAGATGTACCCGGGCTACGAGCAGGAGTTGAAGAAGGCCGGCGTGCGCTATGAGATCCACAGTTACCCCGGCACGCAGCACGGCTTCCACAACAACTCGACGCCGCGCTACAGCGAGGCGGCGGCGAAACTCGCCTGGGAACGTACCGTCGCCTTCTTCAAGAGGAATCTCGCGTAGTCATCATTACCGGCGCGTGGTCGCTGGTGCCGACGTCGGCGAGCACGGCGCAGCTCGCGGCGCGGGCTGCGATCGTCGGCGACGCGAGGATGTAATCGAGGCGCCAGCCGATGTTGCGTTGGCGCATGTTGCGCCACGGCGGCCACCAGCTGAACAGGTTCGGATTGTCAGGGTCGAGCGCGCGGCCGACATCCACCAGGTGCCCGCCGAGCAAGGTCTCGAAAAGCGCGCGCTCCTCGGGCCGCTGTCCGATGATGCCCGGCCTGCGCTCCCTCGGATGCACGTCCATCTCGGCACGCGCGACGTTGATGTCGCCGCAAAGCACCAGCTCGCGGCCTGCCTCGTGCAGCTCCCTCGCCCACGCCGCGAGCCGTCGCAGGAAGTCGAGCTTGGCCGGATAGTCCTTGCCGCCGTTGGGCACGTAGACGCAGGCGAGGACGAGCTTGCCGAGCTCGGCTTGCACGATGCGAGATTGCATGTCGAAGTCCGGGTGGCTGAACGCCGGCTCGGCGTCGAATAGATTCTTCCTGATGTGAAGCGACACGCCGGAGTACGCGCGCAGGCCGTGCCAGAACGCGTGGTAGTCCGCGAGCTTGCACTGCTCCGGGATCTGCGAGGGCTCGGCCTTCAGCTCCTGCAGGCATACCACGTCCGGACGATCGCGCGCCAGCCACTCGCGGAACTGCGCCTGGCGCGCGCGAATGCCGTTCACGTTCCAGGACGCGATCTTCATTTAAAGTGGCATCATGAGACAGTGGCTGCTTGCCGCGGCGATCGGCCTTCTGGCGCCGTGGGCGCTTGGCGACGAGGTCTCGCTTCGGCTCGGAGGCAAGGAGGTCGAGCTTACTCCCGCGCTAAGCCAACGGCTCGCGGCGCTCGCGCGCGAAGCGCTGCGCTTCTGCGGCCCGAATACCCGCCAGCACGCGTCCAATTTCGGCCTGGCGGCATTCGGGGTACAGGAGCGCTGGAAGCGCCAGCTCGAAGGCTCGCGGCTGCGCGTCGCGTTCCGCGAGCCCTTCGCCAGCGAATCGCATCTCGGCGGCACCCTCGGCGTGTCCGAGGCGCTGATCGGGCTCGAGCACAAGGATCTGTTCGTCGGCCCCGATTTCACGCGGCATGGCGTATCCATCGCCGAGCACCTGCAATGCGGCTATCTGCCGTCGCTCGAGCTAGCCTGCCTCGCCGAGCTCGCGCCGCACCTGCCGGCGCGCTATCGCGAGACCTGCGCCAGGCTCGAGCGCGACGCGCAGGGCCGCATCGTCATGCCGCCGCCCGATATCGCGCCTTCGTGCAGCTGATCAAGAACGTTCCTTGTCCAGGGCAGGCCATCCGTCACGCGGTACACGCCCGACCGGCTTGCATCGCGATAACGCTCGGCGAGCTGCCCCATTGGCGAGCGGAGTCTACTTTAGGGCCGGGCCGCCCAGGCCGCCGCGACGCACAATGTTTCCTGTAGAAACCGTTTCTTCTTAGGGCATCTTGCATGCGGCGAATCTCACGGCGCATACTGGACTCGCTACGAGGAGGAGGACCCATGTCAGTTCCAAGCCGCCGGAATTTTCTACGCAAGACCGCAGCACTGACCGGAGGTGCGTTCGCCGCCGCAGGCACTGCGCGCGCAGCGCCGCTGCCGATCCCGCAGGCTAACCAGGAGGCCGGCCGCGTAATCGACGAGACGGCGTACGGCATGCCGTCGAAGTTCGAAGCGCATGTCAAGCGCCGGCGCAGCGACGTGCTGAAGAACCGGCAGAACCTGTCGGACTGGAGCATGACGCCGCTGCAGCACCAGCCCGGCATCATCACGCCGAACGGCCTGATCTTCGAGCGCCATCACGCCGGGACGCCCGACATCGATCCGAAGACGCACCGTCTCGTGATCCACGGCATGGTGAAGCAGTCGTTGGAATTCGCGATGGACGATCTCACGCGCTACCCCTCGGTGTCCCGCTTCCATTTCCACGAGTGCTCCGGCAACGGCCTCACCGACTGGTTGAAGCCCGCCTCGACCACCGTGCAGCAGACGCACGGCCTGCTCTCGGGCGTGCTGTGGACCGGCGTCCCGGCCGCCACGCTGATGGAGGAAGCCGGCATCGATCCGAAGGGCAAGTGGGTGCTGTTCGAG
>DASQGB010000143.1:0-9525 GCA_035632815.1 Burkholderiales bacterium
CGACGCGCGGCGAGTACACCCAGACCTCGAACATCGGCCGCGGCTCGGGCAGGCCCTGCACGCCTTTGGGGTCGAACTTGAACGAGATATACGATTTACTCAAGAAATAGTTGGTGCGCGTGGTCGCCTGGATCACCGCGAGGAAGCTCCTCAGGATGCGGTCCTCGTCGAGGTTTTCCACCTCGTCGAGCGCGGTGCCGATTTCAGCGGCCAGTTGTGCTTCTTGTTGCTTTTCATTCTTGGAAAATCTTGTGAAAAACAAGCGAACCAGCAGCGCGGCGATGGGCGGGTTCGCGGCGAGCGCCTGCTCGACGTAGGAAAGGCTGAGCGCCGAGCCGGTCTGGTTGAGATAGCGCGAATAGGCGCGCAGCACGCTGATCTCGCGCGGGCTCAGCCCGGCGCTGAGAACCAGGCGATTGAGCTGGTCCGCCTCGATGGTCCCCGACCACATGCCGGAGAAAGCCTCGTGGAAGCTCTCGCGCACCTGCTCGAGGGCGAGGGCGCCGCTTGGGGGCGGCTCGAGCCCGAAGTCGACTACCCATACCGGCGGCGCCCCGGCCGGCTCGACCTTGTGCGGATGCTCGAAGAGCACGCGCACGCCGAGGCGCTCGAGCATCGGCAGGGTGTCGGAGAGCGGCAGCCGGCTTCCCCGGCGGTAGATCTTGAAGCGCAGCGTCCCGGTCTCGGCCGCGTCGGGCGCGTGCAGGTTCATGCTGAGGTCGGGCTGCGGCGCGTGCTGCTCGATCATCTCGATGTCGGTGACGGCCTCGCGCACCGTGTACTCCTCGCGGTAGCTCGCGGGGAAGGCGTGCTCGTAGACGCGGTAGAGCTGGTTGGCGCGCTCCTCGCCGTGGCGCTCGAGGAGCGCCGCGTAAAGGTCGTCCTCCCAGCGGCGCATCGCTTCGACGAGGCGCTGTTCGAGCGCCTTCAGGTCGGGCCTCGCCGCCATCTCGCCCGGCCTGGTGCGGATGCGCATGAGGATGCGGCCAAGCGCCGAGGCCGCAAGGTCGACGTTGAACTCCGAAGACACGCCGTTGAACGCTTCGGTCAGGATCTGCTGGAAGCGAATGCGCAGCTCCGTGTTGAAGCGCTCGCGCGGCACGAAGATCAGGCAGGACACGAAGCGCGAGTACGCATCCCGGCGCACCAGCAGGCGCGTGCGCTGGCGCTCGCCGAGCTGCAGGATCGCCATCGCGTGGCGATAGAGGTCCTCCGCGCTGATCTGCAGCAGCTCGTCGCGCGGGTAGGTCTCGAGGATCGAGGCGAGCGCCTTGCCGCTGTGGCCCGCGGGCAGCAGGCCCGCCTGCTGGATCACGTCGCTCAGCTTCTTGCGCACCAGCGGCACCTGCATCGGGTTCTCGCTGTACGCGGTGTGCGTGTACAGGCCGAGGAAGCGGGTCTCGCCGGCCACCTCGCCCTTCTCGTTGAATCTCTTGACGCCCACATAGTCGAGGTGGCCGGGGCGGTGCACCGTCGAGCGCGAGTTCGCCTTGGTGAGCACCAGCAGCTCCTTCACCCGGGCGCGCTTGCGCGCTTCGGGCGGCAGCGTCGCGAAGCTCGCGGAAACCGTCTCGCCCTTCTCGCGCAGGATGCCCAGGCCCGAGCCCGGCACGATGCGCAGCACGTCCTCGCCTCCAACGCTCGCGAGCTCGTAGTCGCGGCAGCCGAGGAAGGTGAAGTGCTGGTTCAGCAGCCAGGCGAGGAACGCGCGCCCTTCCTCGAGCTCGTCATGCGTGATCGCCGGCCGCGCCGACTCGAGGCGGCCGATGATGTCGAGCATGCGCGCCTGCATCGCTCGCCAGTCCTCCACCGCGGCGCGCACGTCGCCGAGCACCCTGGCGACGCCGGCCTCCAGCTCGGCGAGCTTCGCCGGGTCGGTCTGGCGGTCGACCTCGACGTGCATGAAGGACTCGAGCCGCCCCTCGGAAGAAGAATTTGCAGTTGCAACGGAAAGCAATTCCCCTTTCGGATCGCGAACGGCGCGCAGCACCGGATGGACCACGAGGTGCAGCGTGAGCCCCTGGCGGTTCACCTCCATCGTCACCGAGTCGACCAGGAACGGCATGTCATCGCCGACGATCTCGATGGCGGTGTGCGTGCTCTGCCAGCCGTGCTGCTCGAGCTGCGGGTTGTAAACCCTCAGCTTGGCGCTGCCGCCGGCGTAGCGCCGGGCGAACGCGAGGTGCGCCGCCGCCGCGCCCTGCAGGTCGCGCGGCTCGCGCGCGGCGAGCTCTTCCGGGTCGACCTCGGCGTAGTACAGGCGCGCGAACGTCCCGGCTAGAGTGGAATCCGGCGAGTGGTTCTGCGCTCCCATGAGCCGGCCATTGTAGTCCGCGGGGGAGTTGCGGTTGGCACTATGATGGGAGGTTAACGTCGAAGGGCGCGAGGCATGACCTACTGCGTAGGCGTAATGCTTGACCAGGGGATGATTTTCGCCTCGGACTCCCGGACCCACGCGGGCGTGGACAACTTCGCCAAGTTCTGCAAGATGACGCTGTTCGAGCGTCGCGGGGACCGCGTCATCGTATTGTTGAGCTCCGGAAACCTCGCCGGAACCCAGGCCGTGATCGGCGTGCTGAACCAGCGCTGCGTTGCCGCTGACTCTGCCGCGAGGGCCGCCACCGGCCTCTGGAGCGCGCGCACAATGTTCGACGTCGCAATGTTGGTCGCGGATGCGATGCGCGATATCGAGCGACGCGACGGTAAGTACCTGCAGGAGAACGAGGCCGGATTCAATGCCTCGTTCATCGTCGGCGGGCAGATCAGCGGCGAGCCGCCGCGCCTCTTCCGGATCTATTCCGAGGGCAATTTCATCGAAGCAGGCATCGACACGCCATTCTTCCAGACCGGCGAAACCAAGTACGGCAAGCCGATCATCGACCGCGTGGTCACGCGCTCTACGCCCCTCGCGGACGCCGCGAAGTGCGTGCTGGTGTCGTTCGATTCGACCATGCGCAGCAACTTGTCGGTGGGCATGCCGATCGACCTGATTTGCTACGAACGCGACAGCCTCGAAGTGCAGATGCGGCGCCGATTCGACGACGGGGACGCCTATTTCACCGCGCTCAGCGACGAGTGGAGCGAGGGTACGCGGCAGGTGTTTCGCCGGTTGCCCGAGCTGCAGTGGTGAGCGGCGGCGCCGATCGATTCCTTCCTCATCACCTGTGAGCACGGCGGTAACCGGATACCCGCGCCCTATCGACGGCTATTTGTGGGGCGACAGGCACTGCTCGACTCCCACTGCGGGTACGATCCCGGTGCGCTCGCCATGGCGAGCGCATTGGCCAGGGCTTTCAGGGCGCCGATCGTAACCTCGACTGTCAGCCGTCTGCTTATCGACCTCAATCGCTCGATCGGTCATGCGCAACTGTTCTCGGCGGCGACGCGCGGCGCGCCGGCGAGGCTGCGCGCGAAGCTGGTCGAACAACATTACCGGCCCTATCGCGAGCGAGTCGAGCGCCTCGTCAGGCAATCGCTGTCGCGCGGCCGGCGCGTGATCCACGTTTCGTCGCACAGCTTCACTCCGGAGCTGGACGGCAAGCTGCGATGCGCCGACGTGGGCTTGCTCTATCATCCCGGCCGGCGCGGGGAGGCCGAGCTGTGCGCCCGCTGGAAGGCATCGCTCGCGGCGCGCGCTCCCCAGCTCAGGGTGCGCCGCAACTATCCCTATGCCGGCAAGGGGGACGGGCTGACCTCGCACTTGCGCCGGCTCTTCCCCCCCACCAAGTACGTCGGGATCGAACTGGAGGTCAACCAGGGAATCGTCTTTGCCGCGGCCCGAGGTTGGGCGGTGCTGCGCGGCGTGCTGATCGATTCGTTACGTACGGCAACCGCCCCCGGAGGCTCATGATTCAAATTCGCGTCGGCTTCGAGCTGATCTACGACTGCCCGCAGCCCACCCCGATGATCTTCAACCTCAACGTCCATTTCACGCGCGTGGCGGACCTCGTCGGCCGTGACGACCTGGCGGTCGACCCGTCGGTCCCCATGGCGGCCTATCGTGACAGCTTCGGCAACTGGTGCACCCGCATCGTTGCGCCCAGGGGCCGCACGCGCGTCTTCGCCGACGCCCTCGTCAACGACACCGGAGCCCCCGACGTGACCGTTCCCCAGGCGCAACAGACTCCCGTGCCGGATCTGCCCGAGGAAACGCTGCTCTTCCTGCTCGGCAGCCGGTACTGCGAAACCGATCGGCTTTCCGAGACTGCGTGGAGCCTCTTCGGGCAGGCGCCCACGGGATGGGGCCGGGTTCAGGCGATCTGCGACTATGTCCAGCGACATATCGCCTTCGGCTACGAGCACGCGCGCATGACACGGACCGCGCTGGAGGCCTTTCACGAGCGGACCGGCGTCTGCCGCGACTATGCACACCTGGCTGTTGCCTTCTGCCGGTGCATGAACATTCCGGCGCGCTACTGCACCGGCTACCTGAGCGACGTCGGCGTGCCCCCGCCACACGCGCCGATGGACTTCGCTGCGTGGTTCGAGGCCTTCCTCGGCGGGCATTGGCATACCTTCGACCCGCGCAACAATACTCCGCGCATCGGCAGGGTGTTGATCGCGCGCGGTCGCGACGCCTCCGACGTCGCGATCAGCAGCACGTTCGGCCCCAACACGCTGACGAGCTTCAGGGTATGGACCGACGAGGTGCGCGCCGGCGTGACCTAGTTGCGGTAGGCTTGGCGGCGTGGCTACCAAACCAGGCTTCACCGTACGCATGACGATCGAGCGCCCCGCGCGCGAGGTCTACGACTATGTGTCGGACCCAAAGAACCTGCCCATCTGGGCTTCGGGCCTGTCCGCGGCCCGGAAAGTGCGGTTCGTCGAGCGGAATAACTGGGGGGTGCTGGATCACTTCGTGAGCGTCGAGCCGGGACACGAGGTCTATGTGCCGATGCGCGTGTTCCCCAACGGTTCGGCGAGCGAAGTGCTGCTCACGATCTTCCGCCCTCCTGGCACAAGCGAGGAGAAGTTCGCCGAGGACACGCGCTGGGTGCGCAACGACTTGGAGTCGCTGAAGGACGTGATGGAAAAGAAGTAGGAGCAATGAGGAGGCTGAAGATGGCCGGAAAAGCACTGATCGCAATCGCGGCGCTGCTCCTCGCCTGCGCCATGCCGGCCGCGGCACAGCCTTACCCGGCCAAGCCGGTGCGCATCATCTGCGCATTCCCGGTGGGCGGGATCGCCGACCTCTACGCCCGCATCATCGGCGCCCGCCTCGGCGAGGCCTGGGGCCAGCCGATCGTGGTGGAGAACCGCACCGGCGCGGGCGGCACCATCGCCGCCGAGGCGGTCGCCAAGTCGCCGCCCGACGGCTACACGCTCGTCATGGGCAGCATCGGCACCCACGCGGTGAACGTGAGCCTCTTCTCCAAGCTGCCGTACGACCCGGTGCGCGATTTTTCAGCCATCGCTCTGGTGCTCGAAGCCGAAGGCCTGCTGGTCGTTCACCCTTCCGTCGCCGCTCACAGCGTCTCAGAACTCATCATTCTGGCAAGGACGAAACCCGGCGCCCTCAGCTTCGCCTCCGCCGGCATGGGCACCGCGAGCCACCTGGCGGGCGAGCTCTTCAAGTCGATGGCGAAGGTCGACATGACTCATGTGCCTTACAAGGGCAACGTACCCGCGATCACCGATCTGCTCGCCGGCCAGACGGCGCTGCTTTTCGCCACCATGCCGACCGTGCTGCCGCATGCCAAGGCGGGCAAGCTGCGCGCGCTCGCCACCATCGGCAACTCGCGCGCGGCCGCCACGCCGGAGCTGCCCACGGTCGGCGAGGCCTTGCCCGGCTTCGAAGTGAACAACTGGATCGGGCTATTCGCGCCCGCCGGCACGCCGCCCGAAATCGTGCGGCGCTGGAACGCCGAGGTGACGCGCATCATGCAATCGCCCGACATCCAGGCGCGGCTGCCGAACGAAGGCGCGCGCTTCTCGCCCAATACGCCGGAAGAATTTTCTGAATTTGTAAGAAAAGAAATCCAGAAATGGGCGCCGGTGGTGAAGGCTTCCGGCGCGCGCGTGGACTGAGCGCGAACCAACAGGCGGGCTAGCCGCCGAGGCGTTGAGGACCCGACGCTCCGCCCTGCTGCAGCCGGCGGTGGTAGGCGGCCAGCCAGATATCCTCCACGGCTTCGGTCACCTCGTCATGCTCGATGAGATGAAGGACCGCCATAGGGTCGGCGCCGTGCTGGAAGGCGATCCGCGCGGGGTGATCCCGGGAAAGCATGGAGAGCATTCTGAGGACCGCCTCGTTTTCCTGCGCATTGAGTTTCACAAGCGAAGCGTATGACAGGCGCATCGAGTGTGGGCGAAAAAGCGACCCGTGTTTCGCATAGCAAGCTTGCGAACCGTCATGGTCATTTCAGCAGCTCGGTGACGCCGCCGACTGCGGCGGTATTTACCGTAAGTGTCCGCTCCGTGGTGAAACGCAGCAGGTAATGCGGGCCGCCGGCCTTGGGGCCGGTGCCGGACAACCCTTCGCCGCCGAAAGGCTGCACGCCGACCACGGCGCCGATCATGCTGCGGTTGACGTAGGTGTTGCCGACGCGCGTAGCGCGGATCACGCGGTCGGCGAAGCCCTGCACGCGGCTGTGGATGCCCAGCGTCAGGCCGTAACCGGTCTCGCGCAGCCAGGCCAGTACGGCGTCCAAATTCATTCTGTTGTAAATCGTCACGTGCAGGACCGGGCCGAAGATCTCGGTGCGCGGTAGTTGCTCGAGCGGGAGCTCGAACGCGATCGGGGCGACGAAGTGCCCGTGGACTCCTGGAGGAATCGGCGCCTCGCCGATGAGCCGGGAGCTCTTGCGGAGGTTCTCGACGTGGCGCAGCAGCGTCTCCTGTGACGCAACGTCGATCACCGGACCGATGTCGGTGTCGGGCTCCGCAGGGTCGCCGACTTTCAGCTCGGCGAGCGCGCCGGCGAGCAGCTCCACCACGCGCTGCGCGCAGCCTTCCTCGACGAATAGGATGCGCTGCGCGGAGCAGCGCTGGCCGGCGCTCTGGAACGCGGACACGACAGTGTCGTCGACCACCTGCTCGGGCAAAGCCGAGGAGTCGACCAGCATCGCATTGAGGCCGCCGGTCTCGGCAATCAACGGCACGATCGGCCCCTCGCGTGCGGCGAGGGTCCGGTTGATGCGCTTTGCGGTCTCCACCGAGCCGGTGAAGGCGACGCCCGCGATGCGCGGATCGGCGACCAGCTGCGCGCCCACGGTCTCGCCTTCCCCGCTTGCGCAGCTCAATACGTCGGGCGGAATGCCGGCGGCATGCAGGACCTCGATGGCGCGGTAGCCGATGCGCGGGGTCTGCTCGGCGGGCTTGGCGATGACGCTGTTGCCGGCAGCGAGCGCGGCGGCGACCTGGCCGGTGAAGATGGCGAGCGGGAAATTCCACGGGCTGATGCAGGCGAACACGCCGCGGCCGTGCAGCACGAGCTCGTTGCTCTCGCCGGCGGGACCCGCCAGGGGTACTGGCTTGAACTTCTCCCGCGCTTCTTTCGCGTAGTAACGGCAAAAATCCGCCGCCTCGCGCACCTCGGCCACGGCGTCGGCGTAGGTCTTTCCGCCCTCGCGCACGATAAGCGAGACCAGCTCCATCATGCGCTCTTCCAGCAGGTCGGCGGCGCGCTCGAGCGCCGCCGCGCGCTCGAGCGCCGGCACCCGCGACCAGGACGCGAAGGCCTCGTCTGCTCTTGCGATGCTGAAATCCAGTTCCTGCGGCGAGGTCGGTTCGACCGGGCCGGACGGCTCGTCTTGGCGGTCGGCCTGGATGCGCTCGCGCAAGGCGTCCAATGTGTCGCGCCGCGAAAGATCGAGCCCGATCGAGTTGAGGCGGTCCGGGTACAGGTTGCGCGGCAGCCGGATTCGCGGGTCGGGCGCGTAAGGCTCCGGCAGGGCGGCGAGGGGATCGGCGATCAGCGCCTCGATCGGCACCTCCGGGTCGGCGATCTGGTGCACGAACGAGGTGTTGGCACCGTTTTCGAGCAGGCGGCGCACGAGGTAGGGAAGAAGGTCGGTGAAGCTTCCCACCGGCGCGTACACGCGGCAGGTGACTTCGGGATGCTCGGACAGCAGCGCTTCGTACAGCGCGTCGCCCATTCCACGCAACTTCTGGAACTCAAAATCAAGATTTTTCCCCAGCTCAAGGATCGTGGCCACCGTGCGGCAGTTGTGCGTGGCGAAGGCGGGGTAGACGGCGCCCGGCGCCGCGAGCAGGCGCGCCGCGCAGGCGACGTAGGACACATCGGTCGCGGCTTTGCGCGTGAACACCGGGTAGTCGGGCATGCCGAGCTGCTGCGCGCGCTTGATTTCGCCGTCCCAGTACGCGCCCTTCACCAGCCGCATCGGCAGGCGGCGCTTAAGCGAGCCGCCGAGCTCGACCAGCCAGTCGCAGACGGCGAGCGCGCGCTTCTGGTATGCCTGCACGACCAAGCCGACGTCTTTTGACTCCTGGACCAGCGCTTGAAAAATATCCAGAGTCAATTCGAGGCGCTCGGATTCCTCGGCATCGATGGTCAGGCCGACGCCTCGCTGGCTCGCGATTCGCGCGAGCTCTTTCAATTGGGGAAGCAATTGTGAAAAGACTCGCGCGCGCTTGGCTTCCTCGAAGCGCGGATGCAGGGCGGAAAGCTTTACCGATATTCCGTCTGGAGGGGAGACCGCTTTTATGGACTTCAAGTAAGAATCGAAGTACCGCGCGGCGTCTCCGGCGCTGCGCGCTGCTTCGCCGAGCATGTCGTAGGAGAAGCGATAAGGGGCGCGCTTCGCGGCGGCCGCGACGGCATCTTCGATGGTCTCGGCGAGCACGAACTGGCCGGCGAGGATGCGCATGGCGTGGCGCACCGCCACGCGCGCCACCGGTTCGCCGAGCCGCCCGGCAAGCCGCTTCAGGTGGGTCGCGAGGTCGCGGCCTTCCTCGCCCTGCCAGCGGGCGATCGTGCCGGTGAGCATCAGGCCCCAGTCGGCGGCGCTTGCGAAAAAACCGCTGTCCGGATCGGGTTGCCAGTTGCCCTGCGACAGCCTTTCGCGCAGCAGCGCGTCCGCGGTCTCGGGGTCCGGGATGCGCAGCAGCGCCTCGGCAACGCACATCAGCGCGATGCCCTCGGGCGTGGACAGCCCGTAGTTGCGCAGGAACGACTCGGCGCTGAGCGGCCCCGGCGGCGCCGCGCGCGCGCGCTCGGCGAGGCGCCGTGCCGTGGCGTCGACCGCTGACGAGCGTGCCGCCGCGGGATAATGCCGGCGCAGGCGCTGCACGGCGTCCGCTTCCGCGATGCGATGAGTGCTGGAGACCGCGGTACGCATTGCCGGTTAACTATAATCAAAAGACGATGGTACCGAAGAAGCTTTGGCAGCCGAGCGAGCAGGCGATCGAGCAGGCGCAGGTCACCCAGTTCGCGCGCCAGATCATCCGCAAGCGCCGGCTCGAGGCGAGCAGCTATCCCGAGTTTTACCAGTGGACGGTCGATAACCCCGAGGAGTTCTGGTCCGACCTGTGGGAGTCCTGCGGCGTAGTCGCCTCGCGCAAGGG
>DASQGB010000144.1:0-11692 GCA_035632815.1 Burkholderiales bacterium
GCAGGTGACCGTGCGCCAGTGGGCCGGCGTGTTCGGTCCGCCGAAGCTGCCGCGCGAGATCGTCGAGCGCCTGAACAAGGAGATCAACGCCGCGCTGAAGCGCCCCGACGTCCTGGAGAAGCTGCAGGGCTACGGCTACGCGGCGGAGGGTTCGACGCCCGAGCGGCTCCTGGAGATCAACCGCGACGACCTCGCGCTGTGGCGCAAGCTGGTCGGCGAAGCCGGCATCGCCCTCGAGTAGAAGGTTTGGCCCCCTGACAAGGGGGCCGTGAGCCCGAAGGGCGAGCGGGGGGTCTAGAGTTTAGGCGATGTCGAACTTCAGTTGCTTCAGATCGGCGTTGGGAACGCGCCGCTTTAGATCGAGGACTTCAATGGGCTACGCGGACTATGCCGAGCGCGCGCGTAAATACCGCTGACAGTGCGCAAGCGTACAGAGCGCGGGCCCTGCGAGGGCTATCGTATGCACATGCATAGCCACGAGAGCCCGATCACCGAATGCCCGGGCTATGTGCGCGTCGAGTTCGGCGATTGCAGCTACGGCGAGCTGTCGGAGGTGTATCGCGACTTTGCCGCGCTGTGCGTCGAGAAGAGGGTGAAGCGCGTCCTGCTCAAGGCGGGCGACGACGACCCCGAGGGACATTACGCGCTGCGCGATGCGCTCAAGGTCATGGGGCTGCCCGGCGGCATTGCGCCGGATTTCAAGCTCGCGCTGCTGCCCCGCACGCGGGGCGTCGAGGTCGTGTACCGGGAGGCGCAGCAGCAGCTGCGCGCCGCCGGCTTCAATGCCTGGGTGTTCGGCAGCGAGATCGAGGCGGTGGCGTGGCTCGAGGGCCGCGCGGTCGGCGGACGCACCGCGCAGTAACGGCCCTACTTGGCGGTGGAAGGCTTGGCGCGCACGGCCGTGAAGCTTCGCCACAGCGGCATGCGAAAGCGCGGCGCAGAATCAGCAGGCCGCGGACATGCCTGCATGCGCGGACCGGGGATCCGGCGCAGCAGGGCAGCACGATCGGATTTCATTTCCTGGCAGGGTCCTGCCCGCCGACGGATACGGTGTAGTTCAGAGTTTCTTCCCTGTACAGGGAGGGTAGGTACGACAGTTGAATCCTCATGGTTAAGCCTTGACGATGCCCGCGATGAATTTCAGCAGCTCGGCCTGGACCAGCTCGGCGTTGAGCTGCGAGAGCTGGTAGGCCCCCTTGGAGCCCAGGCTGCCGCCGGCGTTCATCGCCGCGCCGAAGCTCATCCAGATCGTCTTGTTGTAGTGCCGCGTCGTGAAGGAGAACGAGCGAAGATGGTCATCGGCCTGCGCGAGCGCTTCCATGCCTGCGGGATCGACGCGGAGGCTGATGCTCGCTTCCGCGGCCTTGCCGCCCGAGTCGAGCGCGAACTCTTCTTCCGTGATGCGGAAGCCATGACCTCGCTCCTTCAGAATGGCCCCGGCCGACTCGAACACCGGCCTGAGGACCTCGCGCCTGAAATCGGCAAATCCCTTCAGGAAGCTCGCCTGGTCCGACTCGACTTGCAGCTTCCTCGCCGCGGCGTCGCGCCGCACTTCGTCGTACCGGTCGAGCATCCGGCCGAGCTCCAGGCGCATGTCCATGGCGTTCAGTCCTTGCTCCCGAACAGCACCTCGACGCGCCGATCGCGCCGCAGCCGCGGGTCGCCGTAGGGCCCGGTGTAGATCTTGTACGCCGGCACACCGGCTTTGATCAGAGCTTCGCGCACCGAGTCGATGCGCCGGTCGCCCATGTCCGCGTCGCCGGAGCCGACCTCGCCGTCGATGGCGAGCCGGTGCGTGGGGTTGAGCGTCATGTAGCTCGCGACGTCGGCGACCTTGATGGTGTCGCTCGAGTCGATGCGGGTGCTGCCGTAGTCGAACCAGAAGTCGCGGAAGGAGGTCCAGCGCTGGCCGTCGGGCGCGGCTTGCGGCCGCGTATTGCCGATCGGGCTTTGCGGGGAGATGCCGAAGGGCTGGCCGGCGCTGTGGCCGGCGGCGAGAAGCGCCATCGCGCCAAGCGCGAGCCTCATCGCGCCACGCGCGATCCTAAATCGCAGCGCGCTCATTCCTGCACCAGGCGGGTCCCGGAGATTTCGATGGACACGTTCCCGGGCTGCGCTTCGCCCGCGGAGCGCCGCTGCACGCGCTCGGCGCCGATGCCCTTGCTGACCAGGTAGGCCTTTACGGCGCTCACGCGCGCCTCCGAGCCGGCTGCCCGGATGGTCTGCGAGTCGAGCCCGCGCATCCGGCGAAGGAAGTCGTCCAGCTGGACGCGCCCCGCGGGGGGCAGCACGGAGATGCCGGCGTCGAACGCCACATTCGCCTCGAGCGCCACCTTTTCGTATGCCGGCATCGGGGTCATGGCGAGCGTCGAGTTCTGCGCCCCGGCGGCTGCGCTCAGGAAGCCGGCGAGGCAGGCGGCGGCGACGGATATGGATTTCATCCGCCAGTATCCGGGCATCGCGCTCGTCCATCTGCGCGCTGGCGCACATAGCCGCGCGGCGCTTGTATCATCATTGCGCCGAGACCAAGTGAGATGCCTGCTTTTTGCCGCCTTTCTGCTCGCCCCTGCAGTTGCCCGGGCCGAGCTGGGCATCAACGTCTACGGCTTCTCCTATCACTTCGAGCGCGGCCGCGCGCGCGAGCTGGGCTTCGACAACCAGGTGAACCCCGGCCTCGGCCTGCGCTACCAGCGCCCCTGGCGCGAGCGCGTGGACTTCTTCGTCGACGCCGGCGCCTACCGCGACTCCGGCCGCAACACCGCGGTGGTGGCCGGCGCGGGCGGGCTGTGGAAGGCGACCGCGCGACTGCGCCTGGGCGCCGCGCTCGCCGTGCTCGACAGCGACACCTACAACCGCGGCAACACCGCGATCGGGCCGATCGCGCTCGCCGCGTGGGAATTCGGCCCCGCGACCCTGAACGTGACCTTTTTTCCGAAGATCGCCGAGATCAACGAGATCTCGACGCTCGGCTTCTGGCTCACCCTGTGGCCGGCGAGATGGTGAAAAACGGCGCCCCGGATCAGGAGCGGCAGAGCACCGTCCTCTTCGCCGGCGTCGTCGCCGGCCCCGAGCTGCAGGCGGGCGCCGGCGAGGCGAGAGCGCTGGAGGCGACGCGCACCTGCCTGGAAGCGCTGCGCTTCGCCACCGACCACGCCGGCGGCCGCGTCATCAAGATCATCGTCGACGAGGTCATGGCGCTCTTCCCCACGCCGCAGGCGGCGGCGAGCGCCGCCGTCGCGATGCAGAAGCAGGTCGACTCGCTGCCCGATGTGGCGGGCTGGAAGCTCGGCGTGCGCATCGGCCTTCACTGCGGGCCGGTGCTGCAGCGCGACGAGGACGTGTTCGGCGACACGGTGAACCTCGCCGCGCGCCTGGCGAAGCTCGCCGCGCGCGAGCAGATCATCACTTCGAGCGACACCGCCGCGGCGCTGGGCGAGAGCTACAGCCCCGTCATGCGCCGGCTCTACGGGCAGCACATCAAGGGCAAGGCCGAGGAAGTCCAGCTCTGCGAGCTGGTCTGGCGCATGGGCAACGCCACCGCGCAGATGAACTGGGCGCGCGAGCGCCGCGCGAAGCCGGCGGCGCTGCGCCTGCAGTACCGCGGGCGGGAAGTCGAGCGCCGGCGCGACATCGACGCCATCACCTTCGGCCGCGACCCCGAGTGCGGCCTGGTGATCCACGACAGCAACGTCTCGCGCCGCCACTGCACCATCGAGCGGCGCAACGACAAGTTCGTGCTCGCCGACCACAGCTCCAACGGCACCTACGTGACCGAGGAGAACAGCGCCGAGATCTCGATCAAGCGCGAGGAATTCACCCTGGGCAAGCACGGCTGGATCGCCTTCGGCCTGCCGCGCGCCGCCACCGAGGAAATCGTCGAATACTTTTGCGATTAGGGGTTTCCGAATAGAATGTCCCGGGGGACACCAATGCCCGAACGACTCGCTAGGTCGCAGCCGGCGCTCATCGCCGCCGCGGCCGGTTTCGTCGCCGACCTGCTCGATCGGCGCCGCAGCGTCGCGATCCTCGAGCGCCCCGACCTGCTGGAGCGGCGCGCGAGCGTCGCGATCCTCGAGCGCCCCGAGCAGGATTCGCCGTGGACCCTGGAGGACCTGTGCGGGCTCGAGCCGCGGCGCTTCGAGGCGCTGGTCGCCGCCTACTACGAGGCGAGCGGCTTTCGCGCGAGGCTGCACGAGCGCGTCGGCACCACCGTCCTCATGGACCTGCATCCGCGCAACCTCGCGAAGCCGCCGATGCTCCTGCGTTGCGATTGCGGCCCCGCAGGCGAGGTCGGCGTCAAGCCGCTGCGCAGGCTGCACTCGGAGATGGAGCTGCGCGAATTCCGCCTGGGCGTGTTCATCACCCGTGGCAACTTCCTCCCCGGCTCCCTCGAGTTCGCCGTCGGCCGCGACCTCGAGCTCCTGGACGGCGTTGCCATGCTCGACCGGCTCTAAGAGCGCCAGCGCAGCGGCGCAAGCGCCCCCGGCAGGTACAGCGGATGCGCCGGGTGCCCGCCGCCGTTTATCCGCAGCACATGCAGGTCGACGCCCTTAAGTATCCGCAGCACTCTTTCCGCGCGGGCGCCGTGCGCGCCGTGATTGCCCCAGGCGCAAACGACCAGCTCGGCCTCGCGCGCCGCGCGCACGATCGCGGCGTCGTTCGCGCGCCCTACCGGATCGCGCGAGCGCTTCATCTCTTCAGGATCGGTCGCGCGCCACGCAAAAATATTCGTAATCACCACGCCGCCGAATCCCCAGCGCTCGGCATAGTTCCGCGCCCTCGTGCACGACGGGTCGAGCTGCAGCTCATCGGCGGTGCTCGGGTTCAGCATCAGGAAATTGGCGAGCGGCTGGCGCTCGTCCCAGCGCCGCCACAGCAGGTAGCGCCAGCGCCGGCAGCGGGAAAACGCGGCGCCCGAGGCGCTGGTGACGATAGGTGCGTTCAAGGTCGCTCGACAGCGTACAATGCCTGTCCCCTCTCAAGGAAAGCGCCATGACCGACAAGACAGCCAACGGCCTCGTCATCGAGGACATTGTGGTCGGGACGGGCGCCACTGCCGCCTCCGGCCACGACATCGTCGTGCACTACGTCGGCCGCCTCAGCACCGGGCAGCAGTTCGACTCGAGCAAGGCGCGCCGCGACCCGCTCGATTTCGCCCTCGGCGCAGGCGACGTCATCCAGGGCTGGGACCAGGGCGTCCCGGGCATGAAAGTCGGCGGCAAGAGGAAGCTCACCATTCCCGCCGCGCTCGCCTACGGCGAGCACGGCCTCGCCGGCGTGATTCCGCCGCAGGCGACGCTGGTGTTTGAAGTGGAGCTGCTCGAAGTCAGCTGAGGATGTCCATGGCATTACGAGACCAGCAGAAGAACCCGATCCTGGAAATCATCCTGGGAACGGTCAAGTTGCCGTTTACCCTGGCGGGCGCAGCGGCAGGCGGGCTCATCTCCGCCGGCCGCCGCTACGGCAGGACGTTCGAGAAGAGCGGCCGCCAATCCCCCGAGCGCGCGAAGGTCGACACCAGCCAGTGGACGCTCGAGCTCCTGAAGCGCATCGAGTGGCGGCGCTTCGAGGAGCTTTGCGCCGCCTATTTCGAGGCGCTGGGGTTCCGCACGCAGGCGAGCCGCAACGGCGAGCGCCTCGACATCCGGCTCACCGCCGCCGGCTCCCAGAGCGCCTCCATCCTCGTGCACTGCCACGCGTGGAACGCCGATACGGCCGGCATCCGCCTGCTGCGCGGGCTGCGCGGCGCGATGGCCTCCGGCAAGCTCGCCGAAGGCGTGTTCGTCACCTCGGGCAAGTTCACGCACGAGGCGCGCGACTACGCGGCCAAGGAGAACATCCACGTCCTCGACGGCGCGGCGCTCCTCGCCAAGATCGCCGATCTCGCGCCGGAGAAGTCGCTCGGCCTGCTCAAGTTCGCGACCAAAGGCGAGTTCATGACGCCTACCTGCCCCTCGTGCGAGATCAAGATGGCCTCGCGCAGCAGCACCCGGGTCGGCAGGAAGTTCTGGGGCTGCCCCAACTACCCCCGCTGCAAGCAGACCTTCTTCGGCATGATCAACGGGCCGGCCTAGCGGGGCTTCTTCCGCAGCAGCTCGGCCAGCCCCTCCAGCGGCTTGTGTGTCGAGGGCGCCTTAGGCGCCTTGTCCTCGCCGCCCCCGCCCGCCGCGGCATCGGTGATGCGCGCATGCTCGTTCTCGTGGCAGTACACGCATAGCAGCTCCCAGTTGCTGCCGTCGGGGGGATTGTGGTCGTGGTTGCCGTCGCGGTGGTGCACCGTCAGCTCGCGCAGCCGCTTGCCCTCGAACTCCCTCGCGCAGCGCCCGCACACCCACGGCAGGATCTTCAGCGCCTGCTCGCGGTAGCCGCGCTCCCGCTCCTCTCGCGCGCGCCGCGCCTCGGCGACGATGCGATCCAGCTTGGCGGCGTCGGGCGCCTTTTTCGGCGGCAGGTGCTTTGCCATGCTGCATATATTGCACTGGTGCGCATAAACTAGGTCAAGGCCGCGAGCGGCTTATAGTCCCGCCATGCCCAGCGCCTTCGACGCCCTCATCATCGGCACCGGCCAGGCCGGTCCCGCCCTCGCCGCGCGCCTCGCGGGCGCGGGCCAGAAAGTCGCGGTCATCGAAAGAGCGAGGTTCGGCGGCACCTGCGTGAACGACGGCTGCACGCCCACCAAGACCCTGGTGGCGAGCGCCTACGCGGCGCGGCTTGCGCGGCGCGCCGCCGAGTATGGCGTCGAGGTGCCGGGTGCGGTGCGCGTCGACATGAAGCGCGTGAAAGCGCGCAAGGACGCGGTCGTCGCCAGCTCCACCCAGAGCGTGGAGAAGTGGATGCGCGAGCTCAAGGGCGCGAAGGTTTACACGGGGCACGCGCGCTTCACCGGCACAAGCACCGTCAAGGTCAATGACGAAGAGCTGCGCGCGGACAGGATCTTCGTCAATGTCGGCGGCCGCCCGCTGATTCCGAAGATGCCGGGAATCGACAAGCTGCCCTATCTTACGAACCAGTCGATCATGGACGTCGACTTTCTCCCGGAGCATCTGCTGGTGGTCGGCGGCAGCTACATCGGCCTCGAGTTTGCCCAGATGTACCGCCGCTTCGGCAGCCGCGTCAGCGTCGTCGAGATGGCCCCGCGCCTCATCGGCCGCGAGGACGAGGACGTCTCGCAGGCGGTGAAGGAGATCCTGGAGGCCGAAGGCATCGACGTGCTCCTCAACGCCGAATGCCTCACCGCGGAGAAAGACGGCAGCGGCATCGCGGTCGGCCTGGAGTGCAAGGACGGCGAGCCAAAGGCGCGCGGCACCCACCTGCTCCTCGCCGTGGGCCGCGTCCCCAACACCGACGACCTGGGGCTCGACGCCGCCGGCATCAAGACCGACCAGCGCGGCTATATCGAGGTCGACGAGGCGCTGCGTACTTCGAACCCCAGGGTCTGGGCGCTCGGCGACTGCAACGGCAAAGGCGCCTTCACCCACACCAGCTACAACGACTACGAGATCGTCGCCGACAACCTGCTCACGAACGCCGGCCGCAAGTGGACCGACCGCATCCCCGCCTACGCCCTCTACACCGACCCGCCGCTCGGCCGGGTCGGCATGAGCGAAGCGGAAATAAAAAAGAATCGAATAAAAGCACTGGTGGGGAAGCGGCCGATGTCCCGCGTCGCTCGCGCCGTCGAGAAAGGCGAGACCCAGGGCTTTCTGAAGATCCACGTCGAGGCAGGCTCGAAGCGCATCCTCGGCGCGGCGCTGCTCGGCACCGGCGGCGACGAAGCCGTGCACTCCCTCATCGACGCCGTGTACTCCAGGACCCCGCACCCCGAGTTCCAGCGCCGCATGCGCATCCATCCCAACGTGAGCGAGCTGCTTCCCACGGTGCTCGAGGACCTGCAGCCTTTGTAGAACCTGGTGCATGATTCGCCCTGGAGGTTCCCATGAGCACCGTTCCAAACCACGCCCTGCGCAAGCTGCGCGAGGGCAAGCTCGCCATCGGCATGGGCGTGCGCCAGGCGCGCACCGTCGACATCGCCCAGATCGCCAAGACCGCCGGCTTCGACTGGCTGTTCATCGACGGCGAGCACAGCTCGATCGACGCCGACACCGCCGCGCAGATCGCCTCCGCGTCGCTCGCCGTGGGCATCACGCCGATCGTGCGCGTCCCGGGCCTCGAGCACTGGCACGCCTCGCGCATGCTCGACAACGGTGCCCAGGGCATCGTCGTGCCGCACGTCGACAGCGCGGAAGAGGCGCGCCGCGTCGCCGCCGCCTGCCGCTACCCGCCGATCGGCAAGCGCTCGATGGGCGGCGGCCTGCAGCAGCTCGGCTTCGAGTCCGTGCCGGTAGGCGAGGCCGCGCGCATCGTCAACGAGGAAACCCTGGTGGTGGTGATGATCGAGTCGCCGCAAGGCGTCGAGAGCTGCGAGGCCATCGCCGCCGTGCCGGGCATCGACGCCCTCCTCATCGGCACCAACGACCTTTGCTTCGAGCTCGGCATCCCGGGCAGGTTCGACGACCCGCGCGTCGGCGACGCCTACCGCAAGGTGATTGCCGCCTGCCGCAAGCACGGCAAGTTTCCCGGCATGGGCGGCATGTACACGCCGGGCCTACTCGAGCGGCACATCGCCATGGGCGTGCAGCTCATCCTGAGCGGCTCGGACTTTTCGCTCCTCATGCAGGCCGCCACCGCGCGCGCCTCGCTGGTGCATAGCTTCGGCAAGAAATAATCGCGGTCGTTGCTTGTCGGACGAGCGCAACTACCCCCTCAATCCGCCGCCCTCGCCGTCCCAGGACTGCTCGGCGTCCTGCTCGTGATCCGGCGCGTAGGCGGCGCGCTTCAGCTTCAAGGCACGGCGCCGACCGGCGACGTAAAGCCGGTTCATCGTTGCAGCGTAATCGGTGAAAGTTCCCACGCTCCGGGAGCGCGGGTGGTCCGTGGTGCGGTCGAATTGCATGGCTCCTCCATACGCAGCGAGACCGGTACGGGAATGCCGTACCGGACCCCTTGCTGCAAACAGCATAGCCTCTCTCGCCCACCGGGGTCTGTGCGCCCACGCGCTTACCCGATAGGTCATTTCTCTTTCAGGGCAGCACCGCCTTCCGCGTCCCAGCCCTGCTCGCAATCCGGCCCGGCGCCCGCGCTTGGCATCAGCTTCAGGCTGCGCCGCCGGGCGGCGGCGTAGAGCTTCTCCATCGTGTCAGCGTAATCCGTGAAAATCCCCACGCCCTGGGGGCGCAGCGGATGCTGGTTCGTGTTGCGGTCGACTTGCATGGGCATCTCCTGCCGGCACGGCAATGCCGCACCGGCCGTAACGCTTACTTCTTGAAGCTCACTTCCTTCTGCTCGTCCTGCCAGCGGTTGAGCTGCTTCTCCGCTTCGTCCTTGGTCACGCCGTACGCCTCCTGGATCTTTCCGGCGAGCAAGTCGCGCTTGCCTGCGATGACGTCCAGCTGATCATTCGTGAGCTTGCCCCATTGCTGCAGGGCGTTGCCCTTGAATTGTTTCCAGTTGCCTTCAATGCGATCCCAGTTCATTTAGGTCCTTTCTGGTGTTTGGCAGCACATCGGCTGCCTCGATCCTGCGACCTTCCTCTGCTACCGGCGACTGTGCGCCGTTTCGTCCGCCCGGTCGGTGCGCTTACGCGCTTACCTGCGCAGCGCCTGCCTGAGCCAATCCCCGAAGTACCCGGCGCAAAGCGCCGCGAGCGCTGCGGCGTAAGAGCAGAAGTTTCCGATCGCTGAGGGTCGGTCCATCCGCCACGGTGCGCGCTCGCGGGGCGCGCGTCTGTGCGGCGGCGCGCCTATATAGTAGTTGCGCCATGCCGCTCCTCACCCTTGCCGGCGCCGAGCTCGCCTACGGCGACCTGCCGCTCCTCGACCGCGCGTCCTTCGCGATGGAGGGCGGCGAGCGCATCGGCCTGATCGGACGCAACGGCACCGGCAAATCCTCTCTTTTGGGCGTCATCGCCGGCGCCGTGCACCTCGACGACGGCGAATTGCGCAAGCGCGATGGCCTCGTTATTTCGATGGTGGAACAGGAACCCGTCCTTCCACCCGCACCTACTCTCCGCGAGAGCCTTCTTCTGCGCTCGCCAGTCCCGCAGCCGCACAAGCTCGACGAGTTCATGGATCGCTTCCAGGTCAATCCCCTCGCCTCGCCGCAGTCGGCTTCCGGCGGCGAATCAAAGCGCGCCGCGCTCGCGCTCGCCTTCGCCCTCGAGCCGGATCTCCTCCTCCTCGACGAGCCCACGAATCACCTGGATGTGCAGAGCATCGAGCTCCTCGAGACCTGGGTGGCGCGGCAGCCCGCCGCCATCGTCGTGACCCACGACCGCGCCTTCCTCGACCGCGTCGCCACGCGCATCCTCGAGCTCGACCGCGGCCAGCTTTTTTCGTATGAGGGAAATTATTCGCGCTATGAAACCCTCAAGGCCGGCCAGCTCGCCGCCGAGGCGGTGACGCAAAGGAAGTTCGACAAGTTCTGGGCGCAGGAAGAAGCCTGGATCCGCAAAGGCATCGAGGCGCGCCGCACCCGCAACGAAGGCCGCGTGCGCCGCCTCGAGCACCTGCGCGCGGAGCGCGCTTCGCGACGCGCGCGCCTGGGGAGCGTGAAGCTCTCGCTCGGCGCCGGCGAGCGCTCCGGCAAGCTGGTGTGTGAATTGACTCAGGTCACAAAAAGCTTTGACGGGCGAGCGATCGTCCGGGACCTCGACCTGATCGTCAGCCGCGGCGACCGCCTCGGCCTCATCGGCCCCAACGGCGCCGGCAAGACCACGCTGCTCCGGCTGATCCTCGGCACCCTCGCGCCCGACTCGGGCTCGGTGCGCCTCGGCACCAATGTCCACCCTGCGTACTTCGACCAGATGCGCGCGGCGCTCGACCCCGACAAGACCGTAGCCGAGACCATCAGCCTTGGATCCGAATGGGTCGAAGTGGCCGACGGTAAAAAGCATGTCATGAGCTACCTCGGCGACTTCCTCTTCCCGCCCCGCCGCGCCACCTCGCCCGTGCGCATGCTCTCCGGGGGCGAGCGCAACCGCCTGCTCCTCGCGCGCCTCTTCGCCCGCCCCGCCAACGTCCTGGTGCTGGATGAGCCGACCAACGACCTCGACATCGAGTCGCTCGAGCTCCTCGAGGCGGCGCTGCAGGACTACGCCGGCACGCTCCTCCTGGTGAGCCACGACCGCGCCTTCCTCGACAACGTCGTCACCCAGACCATCGCCGCCGAGGGCGCCGGCGTGTGGAAGGAATACGCCGGCGGCTACTCCGACTACCTGCGCCAGCGCCCGGTTGCGGGTCTTGAAAGCAATGAAAAAAAAGCTTCCCCGGGGAGGGAAAAAAGCCGCGTCAAGCTCTCGTACAAGGAGACCCGCGAGCTCGAAGCCCTCCCCACGGAGATCGAAGCGCTCGAGCTGGAGCAAAAAAACCTGTTTGAAAAGATGCATGCGCCGGACTACTACCGCCAGCCCCCCGACGCGCTGCGCGCCGATCAGCAGCGCAGCGCGGAAATCGACGCCACGCTATTGCAGAAGCTCGAGCGCTGGGAGATCCTAGAATCCAAAATTTCGTAGCTCAATCGAGGCACCTGATTCCCGGAGGCGAACCATGGCAAGCGTTGCAATCCATCCAGCGGTAGACAACGGCACCAAGCCCGCCAAGCAGGGCTTCGCAGGCGGCACGCTCGTATGCCTGTG